>DASVEX010000195.1:0-6139 GCA_036380335.1 Propionibacteriaceae bacterium
GCGCATCTGCAGGCACTTCTCGCCGAGCATCCCGAAGCGTTAGCGCCTGGTTTGTCCCTGGTACGGCGGGAGCACCCCACTCCCATTGGCCCGGTCGACCTGCTCTGCCGGGACGCCGCTGGGGCGTACGTCGCAGTCGAGATCAAACGTCGCGGGGAGATCGACGGCGTCGAACAATTGAGTCGCTACCTGGACCTGATGCGGCGCGACACACTGCTCGGCACCGTGCGCGGCATCTTCGCTGCGCAGTTGATCAAGCCCCAGGCACGGGTGCTGGCCACGGACCGCGGGATCAGCTGTGTGACGGTTGACTACGACGTACTGCGCGGACTGGACAGCGGCGACGACAGGTTGTTCTGAGCGGCAGCTTGCCTGCGGGCGAGCGTCGGGTAGGGAGGGCGACGGATGCTGTCTGGACGACTAAGTGAGCACGACCCGCGTCACCGAGCGGAAGCTGCGCATTTGCCGTCGTGCGAGCGCAGGAGGAAGACAGGATCTGTGGAGCCCGACCGGGCGCGAGCCCGCAATCAATCTGCCTAGGCTGCGCTGGGATTGGACGCCGATGTGTAGTCGGGCTGGTTAGTTGATTCGTCATCACCCTCCATTGAGGGCGTCTCGGTTTCTTCGTCGGTAGCGCGGGATTGGCCATCTTCATCGATCTGTGGAGACTCGGGCTCTTCCTCGGCTGCTTTGTCTTCGTCGACCGGGGCGGCTTCGTCGGCCGCATTGCCGATGGTCGGATCGCTCTCCATCTCGGCCTCGTTGCCGCTTTGCTCTCTTCCAAAACCGACGATTGCGGAGAATTCCGCATCAGGCACCTCAGGTACGTCGGGCAGGTTTTCAGCAGTCTCGACCGCCAATGCACTGAGCGACGTGAGCTGGTTCAGCATGGCGTGCTTGCGGCGGTTGAGCAGGTCTTGCTCGTCTCTCATCTGGCGACGCCGCAGTGCGAGCTCCTGCCGTGCGCGGTCGTCGATGGCTGCGGCCTGATGCCGCGCTCGATCGATGATCTGCTCCGCATCGGTGCTGGCATCTACCTTGATCCGCTCCGCCTGCGCGAACATCTCGCTGCGTAGCCGGCCAGCGTGCTCGGTTTCCTCGGTCACGCGCTCGCCCGCAGCTCGATGCAGCTCTGTCGCCTCCGAGAGCAGCGCCTGCATCGCCTGATTCGCTGAATCCTGCGCCTGTTTCAGTTCGGCCAGCACTCGCCCCCGTTGATCGGCAACCTCCTGGCGTACGGCTGCGCTGTCGCGTTCAGCTGCCGCGAGGAGTCCCTGTGACTCGAAAGTGGCGGCCTGGCGCATGCCTGTTGCGGCCGATTCAGCCTCGGTGCGAACGGCGTCGGCCTCCATTTGAGCCGAGGCCCGTAACTGCTCAGCCTCGATCATGGCGTGTTCGCGCAGCTGGAGTGCGTCTTGCTCACCCCGCTGCCGGAGCGCCTCCAGGTCGGCCAACTGAGCATCTCGCAGCTGGGCCAATTCCGCGGTCGCATTCTGGCGTAACTCGTTGATCTCGGCATGTACCTGCGCGCTCAGCCGATCAGCCTCCTGAACAGCGTGCCGGGTGATATCGGTTGCCTGCTCTTCGGCAATATGGAGCAGTTCTTGGACCCGACCGCCGAGTCCGGAGAAGTCTGCCTGATTGGCCCTGGCATTGGCATCGTCGAGCGCCTTGCCGAGCTCATAGTTGTTAGCTCTCAGTGCGTCGTACTGCTGCAACAACTGAGCGATCTGGGCTTGCGTCGCGCTCACAAAATGATCAACGACTGAACGGTCATACCCCTTGCGGACAAGGGGAAAGCGGCCGTCGTCGATAGGCGAGTCAACTCGTGGGGACATGTTCACGCTGGCTCCTTACACGCCAAAGTGCCGTTACCCCGAGCCATGTGAGTGGGCAGGAAAGACATAGCGCCTTCTCTCTCCACTTACACAAAACATAGGTCGGGCCCGCCAGGAGGTGCAAGCTCCAAAACGGGCCCTAGACGGAACAGGAGTCCGCCTTGCCCCAGCATCCCACCACCCCGCTAGCCGCCGCACAGATCAACCATGATCAACTTGATATGGCTATTGAAGGCTGCGCGCGTACAGCGGGGCTGGAGAACCGTCAGATTGCTGGGTCGCGCCCAAACTCAGGTGGTGCCTTCCGCCGAATCATTCGTCACTATTGGGCGTGGGCCTCTTCATCGTGCGGCTCCTGCTCGCGGCCGTCTGCCTCTGGCAGGCGGCGGGTACGGCAGTCCTCAAGTCAAGACGAGCGCCGACAGTAGGCCGAAGACGAGCAGACCGGCCCGACCTGTGGGCGCGGTGCCTCCTCAGCAGGTGACATGAAGTACGGCATGGACCTCATTCTCGTCGTGGCTCGCAATCAGCCGACACGCGTCCTCAGTGGGGAGGGCGGTGATGTCTACGCCGCGACGACGAGCCTCCTCGACGACGTCGGGCATGATCGGTAGCGAGCCGTAGGCCCCGGTGCCGATGATCAGCCGGTCGCCGCCCCAGGGAAGCTCCTCGTCAGCGGACAAAGGGGTATGCCCGAAGTGGTCGCGGTATGGCTTCGAGGCCTTCTTCTGACGTTTCCGCACCCGGCCGCCCTCAACGACGATGTCGTGGTTGTACTCCCGGCCGTCGACCTCGACGGACCCGAACCGGAGTAGTCGCACCTGCATTCCGTCACCTCCTATGGGTCAGCGTCCTGCGGGTTGGCGCCCGCTCACCGTTGGCCTATTGTTCATGATCCCCGCCACGATCCAACGTCGGATGCTCGCGGTCGGAGATACCCGATCAGGTGCTCGTGGGATAGCGACTGCGGCTGATCGCGGGCGGCGCAAGGAATGCCGGGACCTCTGCCGATCACCATCAGCTCCGGTACGCGGTCGAGGTGGATCGGCCACCTCTGGCGGGCACGTTCACCCTCTGCGGGCACGCGCTGGTCGGCGCGGCAATCCTCACGGGCACATAGATTCAGGTTTCCGGCCCACCACGCTGTTGCTGTTGATCTTCAGACCCAGGACCGTGCTTCGCGCTTCGGCGCAACCGGCCGGTGGATCATGAGTGAACTTCCCGCGCGTGCATCTTTCCGCCCTTGTGCGTGCTAACCGCCGCCGTTTAGTCGGCAACTACTTGGGTGCCTGCGCGACCCTCGACGATCGCCTCGGTGTCGGCGAGGGCACCGATGGCGGCCCGCTTACCGGTTCCCTCCACGAACAAGGCAGCTGCCTCGACCTTTGGCCCCATCGAACCTGCAACGAAGGGCAGCGCACGCAACTCTGCTGGCGTGGCCATATTGAGTAGGCGTTGCTGGGGCGTACCCCAGTCCGCGTAGACGCCATCGACGTCGGTTGCCATCACCAACAGGTCGGCCTCGACCTCGCGGGCGAGGAGCTGGCTCGCGAGATCCTTGTCGATTACGGCCTCGACACCGATCAGCCTCCGTGGGTCGGCTGAGGAGAACATCGTCGGAACGCCCCCGCCGCCAGTGCAGATCACAATGACTCCCTGATCCAGCAGCCAGCGAATAGGCCGAATCTCGAAGATGCGCCGCGGCTGTGGCGAGGGAACCACACGCCGCCAGGACGTCCCGTCCTCACGAAACGACCAGCCCTTGCCGGCGGCCAGCTGGTCGGCCTGCTCTCGGGTGTATATGGGCCCGACGAACTTCGTGGGATTTCGGAATGCCGGATCTGCCGGATCGACTTCGACCATGGTGAGGATGGTGGCCAAGGGCGCCTGTGAGGGTAGTTCGTTCCCGAGCTCCTGTTCGAGGACGTATCCGATCATCCCTTCGGATTGTGCACCCAGTACATCGAGGGGGTACGGCTCGACTTCGGCGTACGCCGCGGCCTGCAGCGCCAACAGACCTACTTGTGGTCCATTGCCATGGGACAGGACCAGTTCGTGCTTGCTGGCCACTGCGGCTAGGGCAGGCGCGGCCGATCGGATGTTGCCCCGCTGCTTCTCAGCTGTCATCGGCTCGCCACGCTTCAGCAGCGCATTGCCGCCCAGAGCGATCACTACGCGCATGTGTGCCTCAGAACATCGGTGGAGAGAAAGTAGACTGCGCTGGCGGCCTCGTCGAGGCTAGCCATCCCCGTTGGTCACGCTTGGCATCTTCTGGAGTGTCGTTCGGGCTATTGGCGTCCGATCGTATTGCAGATGCGAGTACTCCTGGAACGCCGACCCGATGGAGCTCTGTGCTCTCGCCTAGTGTCCCTGTTGAAACGCTCACCGGGAGTCCGCCTCGCAAGTCTCGGGACCAAGGTCCGTGCAGCGGAGGCCGACATCCCCTACGCCGACGGTGCTCGACGCGCGACATTGGTGATCGTGGGAGGACATGTCGTCCACCATCGGCGCTGAGGAGACTTTCCGTGTCGCGATTCAATCGCTGGCCGACGTGAACGTGCCAGCCAGCTACCTGGGGTGGGGCTGGCTCTCCATCTCCGTACCGAATCTGATCGTGATCTTGGTCATGATCTTGCTCTTCGTGTTGGCCATCGTCCTTCCATTCCCGAAGGATCGGCAGAACAGATGACCACGGCGCGTCCTGATCTGGAGTTCGAGCACGACGGCAGTTCCTCGATGTGGACGTCTCGCCTGCGCCGGCGCTGGATGTCGACGCTTCCGCCGGACAAGCTCTTGCCGGATCGGCAGCCTGCCTACGTCGCCTCGTGGATCTACGTCTTCGGAGTGCTCACGTTGGCGGCGTTCTTGGTGATCTTGCTGTCCGGTCTCGTTCTCTCTTTCGTCGGCCCGGCCTGGTACCACACATCATCAGCGGGCAGGTTCATCAACAGCTTGCACTTCTGGAGCGTGCAGTTGTTCTTCATCTTCATGGTCGTCCACCTGTGGGGGAAGTTCTGGATGGCCGCTTGGCGTGGCCGTCGAGCGCTGACTTGGATGACGGGCGTGGTCTGCTTCTTGGCCTCGCTCGGCACGGCCTTCACCGGCTACCTGGTGCAGACCAACTTCGACTCGCAGTGGATCTCGTTCGAGGCCAAGGACGGGCTGAACGCTGTCGGTATCGGCGCCTTCTTCAATGTCGCGAACCTGGGACAGATGCTTCTGGTCCATGCGTGCCTGCTGCCTTTGGTCGTAGGGGTCGTGGTCGTCTGGCATGTGCTCCTGGTTCGCCGCCACGGCGTTGTGACCCCGATAGACGCTGTCGCCGCGACAGATCCTGCTCAAGACGTCGCCGGGACGAAGGTCGTGTCATGACGGCGAGAGTGAGTGGCGCCGATGTCGCCGCGCAGGAGTGGAAGGGCCCTTGGCGACGCTACGACATCCTCAAGGAAGGTGTCGTCGCGATCGTCGTGGTCAGCATCCTGACAGTCTTGATGGCGGGCATGTTCGGTTCACCCGATGAGCCGCAGCTGACGATCAAAGCTTGGGCGGCGAATGCCCGTGACAACTTCTATGCCACAACCGTCCAGGAGCTGGCTGGCACGAGCGAGTCTGCCGGGTACGGCCCGCCATACAACACCGCGGGCACGGGACTGTCCGTCGGGCCGCTAGCCCCTCAGAAGTGGTTCGGCGTCACGCATCCGGTGGACCCAGCCAGGGACTTCGTCATCACGCCGCTGCACTCTCAACAGCAACCGACCGATGTAGCAGCAGCCCTCAAGCGCTGGGACACGGCCAGCCCCGACCGGCAGGCCGCCTGGGCCACCACGTTCGACACTGCGCTGACCGACGCCGACGACCATCTCAATAGGGTTCCGACAGGCGACTACGGACCTGTGCCTACGTTGGCCAAGGGCCTGACCGCGATGGCCGTAAGCGGCGCGCTGGACGGTGTCCTGATGGCGCAGGGCCGCTTCTACCAGACGGACTTCACCAAGCAGATCCTGTTCCTGGGCGACGGTTCATATCTCGACGATGCCGCGACCGCCGCGCACCTGCAGGGCAACACCTGGGGAATGATGAACGAAACCGGCAGCTATCCCGGCCAGGCATGGCTGTGGCTGTACTCCTTCTGGTACCAGATTCCGCAGTTCAACTCCGACAACCCCAACGACTACCTCACCAGCCACGCGGATGCTCTCATCTTTTACATCATGGCCGTACTGTCGCTCGGACTCTTGGTGCTCCCCTTCATTCCCGGCCTGAAATCAATCCCCCGTTGGATCCCGCTGCACCGGCTAATT
>DASVEX010000196.1:0-12290 GCA_036380335.1 Propionibacteriaceae bacterium
ATACATCGCGGGGACGTGTTCCTGATCGCCTCGAACTCCGGCGTCAACGGGTCAGTCGTGGGCATGGCGCTGCTGGCCAAAGAGAGGGGCCATGATGTCATCGCCGTGACGTCACTCCAGCACACCGCACAGGTGCAACCGAAGCATCCCAGCGGCCGGCGGCTATCAGAGATTGCCGACGTCGTGATCGACAACCTGGCACCGTATGGCGACGCGACCATCGGGCTGGACGGAGGCGTTGCCGTCGGCGCCGTCTCCTCCATCACGAGCGCATTCATCGCCCAACTGCTGACCATCGGTGTTGCCGAGCGGATGCACGGCGAGGGCCAGATGCCGCCGCTCTACCTGTCGGCCAACATTCCCGGCGGGGACGAGCACAACCATGCGCTTGAACAGAAGTATCAGGGACGGATCCGGCGAGTCTGAGACTGAACGGCCGGCCCAGAAGTCACATTAACTACAGGGATCAATCGGAAGGGACATCAGATGGACATCAACTCCAGGCCGCTCGGGCGGCGCGACTTCCTGCGCGGCTCACTCGCCGCGGCGGCCTTAGCGGCGACCGGCTCGCTGGCAGCCTGCGCGACGTCGGGCACTGGGTCGTCGAGCACGTCGAGCTCCGCACCGGCAGGTCAAGTCAGCGACACCAACCCCTTCGGAGTGCAGTCGGGCTCGACCGTTGACGCCGTGATCTTCAAGGGTGGGTACGGCATCGACTACGCGGAGTTCGCTGGCAAGCAGGTCGAAGCCAAGCAGTCCGGCGTGACGGTCAAGGTGACGCCTACCACCAAGGTCGCCCAGACGCTGCAGCCCCGCTTCGTTGCGGGCAACCCGCCGGACGTCATCGACAACAGCGGCGCAGGCCTGATCGGGATCAATACGATCCGCGATCAGCTGGCCGAGCTGAACGACGTCATCGAGGCCAAGAACTACGAGGGCATGGTCATCAAGGACACGCTCTACCCAGGCGTTACCGAGCCGGGAACCTTCGACGGCAAGTTCATTGTGCTGAACTACGCCCTCACCGTGTACGCGATCTGGTACTCGGCCGCGCTCTTCGAGCAGAACGGCTGGACCGTTCCGAAGACGTACGACGAGATGCTGGCCCTCGGCAAGGAGGCCAAGGGCAAGGGCAAATATCTGCTCGGCTGGGGCAAGGAGGCGGCGACCTACTACCAGACGATGGCCATCGGCTCCGCGATCAAAGAGGGAGGCGACGAGGTACGGCTGGCGCTGGAGAATCTCAAGCCGGACTGCTGGTCGCTCCCTCCGGTTCAGGACGTGTTCAACGGGCTGAAGAAGATCATCGATGCCGGCTACATGAAGCCGGGCGGCTCGGGGACGGTGTTCACGGCCGCTCAGGCCCAGTGGAGCGACGCCGAGGACTTCATCCTGTATCCGTCGGGCGGCTGGATAGAGAACGAGATGAAGGACCAGACGAAGTCGGGGTTCAAGATGACGGGTGCGCCCGAGCCGACCGTATCGAGCAACTCGAAGCTGCCGTGGGAGGCGCTGCACTCGACAGCTGGCGAGGGCTACATCGTCCCGTCGCAGGGCAAGAATGTCGCCGGTGGCAAGGAGTTCATGCGCGCGATGCTCTCCAAGGATGCCGCGGTCAATTTCGCCAAGACCAAGCTCTCCTCGACCATCGTCAAGGGCACCGTGCCTGCCGACGGGTTCGGGTCGACGGCACTGCAATCCCAGATCAAGATGCTCGAGGCTGCAGGGTCGAACATTTTCTCGTGGCAATTCGTCGACCTCTATGGCATGAACACTGATCAGCTCGTGGTGTGGAACAGCTTCCTCTCGGGCGACTCAGACGTGGCCAAACTCACCAAGGGTCTGCAGGACATCACCGACAAGGTCGCCAAGGATGATTCGATCAAGAAGGTGCAAGTGTCGTGACCACGTTGACCAGCGGGGGGCTAACTAGCGGGGTTAGCGCCCCGCCGGGTGGCTTGCGGCGTTTCGGCTCTGCCCGCTGGCGCAAGCGCAACCTCACGTTCGACAAGATCACCTTCTTCCTGGTCTTCTTGATCATTCCGGTCGCGTTCTACATCGCCTTCGTGGTCTCCCCGTTTGTGCAGGCGGCCTATTTCTCGTTGACGGACTGGACGGGCTTCACACCTGCGATGAACTTCATCGGGCTGTCCAACTACGCAAAGCTGTTCAGCGACAGCACCTTCCTGCAAGCCGTGGGCAACAACATTCTGATGGCGATCGTGGTCCCGATCGTGACGTTGGGCCTGGCGATGTTCTTCGCCACCCTCGTCACGGTCGGCGGCTCGACCCGCGGCAACGTCAAGGGGCTGCGCAACTCGAGCTTCTATCGAGTGATCTCCTTCTTTCCCTACGTCATTCCCGCAATCGTCATCGGGCTCATCTGGTCGCAGATCTACGACCCCAACAGCGGTCTTTTGAACGGCATCCTCACCCGCATCGGTCTGGAGCAGTTCACGTCGTTTCCCTGGTTGGGGGACGTGCGTACGGCGCGGTGGGCCGTCATGTTCGTGATCATCTGGGGCTTGGTCGGCTTCTACATGGTGTTGTTCATTGCTGCGATCAAGGGAGTCCCCGCCGAGGTCTTCGAGGCCGCCCGGATCGATGGCGCGGGACGTTTCCGAACGTCGATTTCAATCACCATCCCGTTGATCCGCGAGAACGTGCAAACCGCCTTCATCTACATCGGAATCCTCGCGCTGGATGCGTTCGTCTACATGGCTGCTTTGGAGCCGGGTGGCGGGCCTGACAACACGACCCTCGTCATGGCCCAACAGCTGTTCACCACCGCGTTCACCAAGGGGCAGTTCGGCTACGCCTGCGCGATGGGCGTCGTGCTCGCCATCATCACGCTGGCATACGCGGGTCTGGTATTCGCGGTGAACCGGATTTTTGGTGGCAAGAGTGAGGTCGCCGAATGACCCAGATCTCTCAGGGCGCAGCCCCAACCGCACCGCCCGGGGAACGAGTGCCGTTCGAGCCAGCCGAGGCCGGGGCGCCTGGTACGGCCGCTGACAAGGCGGTGACTGGTGTCTCTCACGCGGTCTTGATCATCTGGTCGATACTGGTGATCTTGCCGATGATCTGGGTCTTGATGTCCTCGTTCAAGACCAGCTCGGAGATCTTCGCCTCACCATTCGCCCTCCCACAGCGCTGGAGCTTCGACAACTATGTCAATGCCTGGACAGATGCTGGGATCGGAAGCTTCTTCCTCAACTCGGTGATCGTCGTCTTCGGAGCGCTGATTCTCACCATGTTGTTCGGCTCGATGTCGGCGTACGTGCTCGCCCGGTTCAGCTTTCCCGGCAGCCGGGCGCTGTACTACCTGATGCTCGCCGGGCTGACGTTCCCGATCTTCCTGGCGATCGTGCCGTTGTTCTTCGTGCTGCGGGGGATCGGTCTGCTGAACACGCTGCCCGGATTGATCTTGACCTACGCGGCGTTCGCATTTCCGTTCACCGTGTTCTTCCTCTATGCGTTCTTCCGGTCGCTGTCGAAGTCGATTGCCGAAGCGGCCGCCGTAGACGGGGCGGGGGAGTGGCGGACCTTCTTCCAGATCATGCTGCCGATGGCGAAGCCTGGTCTGGCTACCGTCGCGATCTTGAACTTCGTGGGCCTGTGGAACCAGTTCCTGCTGCCGATCGCCTTGAACACCAACCCCGACAACTACGTTCTCACCCAGGCCATGGCGTCCTTCGCGTCTCAGGCCGGCTACTCGGTCGACTTCGGCGCACTCTTTGCTGCCGTGGTGATCACCGTCGTACCGGTGTTGATCATCTATTTGATCTTCCAGCGACAACTTCAGGGTTCGGTTTCAGCAGGCACCAACAAGTAGTGACTGACGGTAACCTGCCTGCCGGGACCACCGTGTGGGTCTTCGGGCGACCAGCTCAATCGGCGCATTGGCGCGCTTGGGCATGGCTAGCCCGCAGACCCACCGGATCCTGCTCGTCGAAGCAACCGAGCAGCTCGCCGGGCGCCGCTACCACCGCCAGCGTCTGCACCAACGCGGACCGCCTGGCGAGCAACCATCGAATGCAACAGCCGCTGCGTGGGTTGCAGCGGCTGCCTGAGGTCGCGGCGGTGCGGGCGAGCTCTGACGGGGTAGGCGATGATGGCGGGGTGGAGTACGAGGTTGTCGCTGAGGCGTACCGGGATTTGGAGCAGGCTTCCGGCCGATTGATGTTGATCGACCGGCTGGCGACACTGCTAGCCGAGACTCCGCAGGAGTTATTGCCCACCGTTTGCTATCTCTGTCAGGGGCTGGTGGCGCCCGAATTCGCCGGGGTAGACCTGGGCCTAGCCGAGAAGATGGCGCTGCGCGCCGTCGCGACGGCGACCAGTGTCGAGCCTGAGGTGGTTGTCGCCGCAGTGCGGGAGAGCGGTGACCTTGGCCAGGCCGCCGAGCAGTTGTTGGCTGCCACCGCTGCAGATCGAAAGCCAAGTCTGCAGGTTGCCGAAGTCGTCAACACCTTGCACGAGATCGCCGGCACCCAAGGATCCGGGTCGCAAGGCCGCAAGCTCGAGTTGCTCGCCGGCCTTCTGACGCGGGCCACCCCGCTGGAGGCCCGCTACCTGCTCCGCTTGGTCACGGGCAGTCTGCGGCTGGGAATCGGCACACCGACGATTCTTGATGCGCTGGCACAGGTGTACGCAGGCAGCCGGAAGGACCGGCCGGTGCTTGAGCGGGCATACAACATCTGTTGCGATTTGGGCCTTGTCGCGGCGACGCTGGCGGCGGGCGGACTGCCGGCAGTCAAAGAGCTGCGGGTACGGGCTGGCAACCCGGTGCGAGTGATGCTGGCCCAGCGGTTGTCTGTGGCCGACGAGATTCTCGCCAGGTTGGGTGGGCAGTGCATGGCAGAGTACAAGTACGACGGCATGCGGCTGCAGGCGCATCGCACGGCAGACGGCCAGATCGAGCTGTTTACGCGGCGGCAGGAGCGGGTGAGCACCCAGTTTCCTGACGTGGTTGAGCTGCTGCAGACCGGTCTTGGTCCGCGGGAGGCGATCCTGGAGGGCGAGGTGGTCGCGTATGACGCCGCTGCCGGCGAGCTGCGCCCCTTCCAGGAGGTCATGTTCCGTCGCCGCAAGCATGGCATCGACGAAGCCGCCCGCGATGTGCCCGTCGGACTGTTCTGCTTCGAATTGCTGTACGCCGATGGGGAGGATCTCACCCAGCTGCCTTATCTGGACCGGCGGGCGCGGCTCGCCGAGGCGCTCACCTTGTCTGACCGGCTCCGGCTGACCACGGCGCTTGAGGTGACAACCGCGCCGGCTCTGGATGTGGCGTTCGAGCAGGCCGTGGCCGACGGTTCCGAAGGTTTGGTGTGTAAGTCGATCGGTTCGAACGCGATCTATCAGGCAGGCGCCCGCGGCTGGCTGTGGATCAAGCTCAAGCGCGATTACCGCACCGAGCTCGCCGACACAGTCGATCTTGTTGTGGTTGGCGCGTATGCCGGGCGTGGTCGGCGCCGAGGGACGTACGGTGCGGTCCTGCTGGCCGCCTACAACCCGGAAGAGGAGCTCTACCAGACGGTTGGCCGATGCGGTACCGGGTTCTCCGATGCAGAGCTGGCGGCGTTGCCGGCGAAACTGGCGCCGTTTCACCGGGCAGAGCGGCCGGCACGGGTAGATTCCCGTGTCCCCGCTGACGTGTGGTTCGAACCCAGCATGGTGATGGAAGTGCTCAGCGCCGAACTGACGCTGTCGCCAAACCACACCGCTGGCTGGGGGCAGCTCAAGGATGATGCCGGGCTGTCGATGCGGTTCCCTCGCTTCACTGGAAACTGGCGCGACGACAAGGAGCCGCAGGACGCCACCACGACCGAGCAATTGGTACAGCTGTTTCGAACGGCCCACCGGGTGTCGACCGGCGCCTAGTACGGATGCCCCAGCCCTGCTGGCGGTCGGGCAGCCGCGTACTAGGCGAATGTGGCCAACCTGGTAGCCGGTGTGGCGTGCTGGCCCGCCTCCGCGTTGGTGTCCCGACCCGAGCTTCGGGCCATACGTGCTTACCTTCCGGCCGGGATGGCCGCCGCCGCGTTGGGGCCACCGCCGGCAGTGGCTTGCTGCTGGTCACCGGATCAGATCTGTTCCGCCATCTGGTGCCGTTCCTGGTTGCAGCGGGCTCGTGCGTACTGCTCGCCGCGCCACGTCTCACGTCCTGGCACGCGAAAACGGCTCGACGTTACGCACCGCAGGCAGCCCTTGCGGTGGCGCTGATCTCGGTTTACGGCGGTTACTTCGGGGCCGGTTCCGGGGTCATGCTGCTGGCGGCAACGCTTGTGCTGACGAGTCCTCGGCTTACCCTCGCGGTCATCCTCTTTGCCGACACCGCTTAATGCACGCGAAAATTCTCAGAATCACCCCCGAGCGGAACGGTAACGCGAAGATCTGAGCGTGAAGTTGTGGACTCGGCTCACGCTCGGGGGTGATTCTGAGAATTCTTGCGATCTCCTTGTCGATTCCCAGAGTTGTCGTTCGGCATACCGGGTGACAGCAACCCAACGGGCCACCCGCCCGACCAACCAAGGAGCATCGCGATGGGATTCATCAAGTCCAGCCTCTTCATCTCCCTCGACGGCGTCATCGAAGCGCCCGAGACCTGGCACTTCCCTTACTTCAATGACCAGATGGGCGAGGTCGTCAACGAGCAGATGAGCGACACCGACGCCACCCTGCTTGGCCGTCATACCTACGACGCGTTCGCGGGCTACTGGCCGACCGCCGACCCCGGCGACCCGATCACCAAAGTCATGAACGGCGCACGCAAGTACGTCGTGTCGAACACGTTGCGCGAGGCGACCTGGCAGAACTCATCGGTGATCAGCGGTGATGTGGCTGCCGAGCTGACCAAGCTCAAAGCCGACACCCGCCTCGGCACGACAGGCAGCGCCACCCTCGTGCGCTGGCTGCTCGAGCAAGGACTGGTCGATGAGCTGCACCTCCTCGTTCACCCGATCGTGGTCGGCCACGGCAAGAAGCTCTTCGCCGACGGCGCGACGGTGCCGCTGAAGCTCGTGTCGTCGACTACCTTCGACACCGGCGTGGTGTACCTCGTCTACGCGAGTGCGGACAACGCCGAGACCAGCGACACAGCTGCCAACTGACCGCCAGATCCCGCGAGGAGACGAGCATGCGCTACATGGTGATGCACTACCAGACTCAGGAGATGGAGGACGGAATTCTTCCGTCAGCTGAGCAGCAGGCCGCCATCGGCGAGTACATGCAGGAGGCGGCGATGTCGGGAGTCCTCCTCGCGGGTGAGGGTGTCGCATCGAGCTCACAAGGCGCCAGGGTGGAGGTCAACGACGGCAAGGTACGCGTGATCGATGGTCCATTTGCCGAAGCCAAGGAGCTGATCGCTGGTTTTGCGATCCTCGAGGTGGACTCGCTCGCCGAGGCCGTCGAGCACGCGCGCAAGTTCGCGCTGCTCGTCGGCTCCGAGCGGGTCGACGTACGACGGGTGATCGAGTTCGAAGACCTCCAGCAGGACCCTCAGTAGCAGCGCCTGACTCGACCGCCGCGGCGTCCGATGACCGATCCCCCCGAGGCCGCCCCTCGCCAGCCCGAGGATGAACTCGACCAGCGGCTGGCGACGCTGTGGCGGGTGGAGTCTCCGCGCATGATCGCCCGGCTGATGCGACAACTCGGCGACCTCGACAGCGCGGAAGAGATCGCGCAGGACGCGTTCATGGCAGCAATCGAAAAGTGGCCGCAGGACGGCGTACCGGACAACCCGGCAGCCTGGCTGAGCACGACCGCACGCTACCTAGCCGTCGATCGGATCCGCCGCCGCGACACCCAGCGCGGCAAGTACCAGCTACTGGCCGCATCCCAGCCGCAGGTACTGGAGCCCAACCTCGACGAGATCGTCGACCGCGACCTGGCTAACGACCTGCTCGGGTTGATCTTCATGGCTTGTCACCCGATCTTGTCGCCCGACGCGCGCTCCGCCCTCACCCTCAAACTCGTCTGCGGCCTGAGCACCGACGACGTCGCCCGGGCGTTCCTGACCCCAACGCCAACGATCGCCCAGCGCATCGTGCGCGCGAAGCGGACCCTCGCCGCAGCGAAGGTGCGGTTCGAGCTGCCCCCGGAGTCGGAGCGGACCGCACGCCTCGACGCCGTACGCGAGGTCATCTATCTGGTCTTCAACGAGGGTTACTCGGCGACCAGCGGCGAGCATTGGATCCGCAGTGACCTGTGCGCGGAGGCGCTCAGGCTTGGCCGGATGCTGGCCGCGCTCGTCCCGTCCGACACGGAGACGCTCGGCCTGCTCGCGTTGATCGAGCTGCAGGCCTCGCGGTTGCGGGCCCGCACTGGACCGGACGGCCAGCCGGTGCTGCTGCTTGACCAGGACCGCAGCCGCTGGGACCGCCTCCTGATTCAGCGTGGCCTGGCGAACATCCATCGCATCGAGCAGCTCGGCGGCACGGTCGGTCCGTACGCCCTCCAGGCAGCGATCGCGGCCTGCCATGCGCGGGCCAAGGTCGCGGAGGAGACCGACTGGATGAGGATCACTGCGTTATATGACGGCCTCGCCCGGATCAGCCCATCGCCGGTCGTCGAGCTCAACCGCGGAGTCGCGACGGCACAGGCCTTCGGCCCTGAGGCGGGGCTGGAGATCGTGCTGCCGTTGTTCGATGTCCCGAGCATGCGGGACTACCACCTGCTCTATGCCGTGACCGGTGACTTGTTGTGCCGCTCGGCTGCGCACGAGCAAGCGCGTGAGCACTTCCTGCGCGCGGCCAGCATGACGCGGAACAACGTGGAGCGGACGACGATGCAAAACCGTGCGGCCCAGTGCGCGGCCCGTCACAGCTAAAGTGCGCTACATGGATGCTCCGGTGATTCTTGCCGTTGACGAGGATCCGAATGCACTGCGGAACATCGAGCAGGAACTGAATGATCGCTACGCGCGGCATTATCGCGTCCGCGCAATGCCGTCGGCCATGCACGCCCGGCAGTGGTTGGAGGAGTTGTCCACCGCCGGTGACGAAGTCGCCTTGATCCTCGCCGGGCAGTCGCTTTCGGAGATGACTGGAAGCGAGCTATTGAACGAGGCACACCACCTTCATCCGCATGCCAAGCGCGCGCTGCTGGTCGAGTGGAGCGCCCTGGGTGATCGTGCGACGGGCAAGGCGATTTTCGACTCGATAGCGCATGGCCGGATCGACCATTACCTGCTGAAGCCGTCCCCGCCCCCGGATGAGCTCTTCCACAACACGATTTCCGGCTTGCTGCTCGAGTGGGCAGAGGCGCAGCGGGCCTTCCCCTTCACTATCCGGGTGGTGGGCGAAAGTTGGTCCGGACGCGCGTACGAGCTGAGGAAGGCACTGAATCGCTGCGCCTATCCGCACGCTTTCTGGCTCGCGGATTCCAGCCGCGGGCGCGCAGTGGTCAAGGCAGTCGGTGAGAATGCCAAGCTGCCGCTCATGCTGCTGCCCGATGGCAGGGTCTTGGAGAATCCCACCAACGCCGAGATCGCGTTGGCATCCGGCAGCCCCGTCGCCCCGGACCGCGAGGACTACGACTTGGTGATCGTCGGCGCCGGACCAGCCGGGTTGTCGGCCGCGGTCTACGGCGCCTCGGAGGGATTCAACACTTTGGTCGTCGACGACGGCGGGATCGGTGGCCAGGCGACGTCGAGCTCCCTGATTCGCAACTACCTCGGCTTTCCTCGCGGAGTCAGCGGGCGGCGGCTGGCACAGCGGGCGTACGAGCAGGCGTGGGTGTTCGGCGCGAGCTTCGCCTTCATGCAGCAGGTCGCCGATCTGCGGCGCGAGGACGACTGGCTCGCGCTCACGTTGTCAGATTTCGGTGCGGTGCATGCTCGCGCCGTCGTGCTGGCCAGTGGGGTCAGCTATCGCCGACTCGGCATCCCCGCGCTCGAGGAACTCAATGGCGCTGGCGTTTTCTATGGCGGACCAACCTCGGAAGCTCCCGCGATGGCCGGACGAGACGTCTATATCCTCGGCGGCGCGAACTCAGCCGGGCAGGCGGCCCTGTACCTGGCCCGTTACGCGGCGCACGTCACCGTGGTCGTCCGAGCCGACTCGCTGGCCGCCGGTATGTCCCACTATTTGATTCGTGAAATCGAGGAGACACCGAACGTCAGCGTCCGGCTGGGCGCCGAGATCGTAGGAGGCGGCGGCGATGCCTGGCTGGATCACCTCGTGCTTGCGGAGCAGGGGAGTGGCAGCGAAGAAACCGTGGCCGCGGGAGGACTTTTTCTCATGATCGGAGCGCACCCGCGTATCGAATGGCTGCCGTCCGATGTGGATCGAGATGATCAAGGCTTCATTCTTACCGGAACAGATCTTCCCGCGAGCCGCACGTGGCCGCTGCAACGCCATCCATTCCTTTTAGAGACAAGCATGCCGGCCGTTTTCGCCGCAGGCGACGTTCGCTACGGCTCTGGTAAGCGGGTCGCCTCCGCCGTTGGCGAGGGCGCCGTCGCAATCCAGCTGCGGCACCGCTTGTTCGCCTCCGAACCGCAGTATCCGCCGGACTCCTCGCCCGAACGGCTCGCGATCATCGGACTTTGAATTGAGCAACGGCGACCAAGCCAACGATGGCGAGGAGTGCAGATGCTGGTCGAGCGTCTAGGACGGACAGATCTTGACGTCTCCAAGCTCGGATTCGGGACCGCGCCCCTGGGTGAGAGGTTCGGTCCTGTGAAGGAAGCGGCCGCGATCGCAGTTGTGCACGAGGCCCTGGACCTGGGCATCACCTTCTTCGACACCGCGGCCTCTTACGGCAGCGCCGAGGAACGGCTGGGGAAGGCCTTGGTCGGCCGGCGGGACGAAGTGGTGGTTGGCACCAAAGCCGGCCGCTACGGGTTCGACGACTTCGACTTTTCGCCAGCCCGGATCCGGCGCAATGCGGAGCACAGCCTGCGGCTACTCAAGACCGACTACGTTGACATCCTGCAGTTGCACAACATCGAGTTCATTCCATTGGGGCCGCTGCTCGACGACTCCTACGCCGAACTCGCCGCGATGCGTGACGAAGGACTGTGCCGCTACATCGGGATGACCGGCTACCCAGCCGCAAGGATGAACGCGGCAAGGACACAGACTGACATCGACATTTGCCTGACCTACGCCCACGCGACCCTTCTGGATGACACGCTGCAGCGTGAAATCGCACCAGTAGCCGTGTCGCGCGGTGTCGGTCTCATCAACTCGGCTGCTGTCTCCCTCGGCCTGCTGACTCCTGGAGGATCCAACATCCAGACAGCTCACCCTGCCACCGCGGTGATCCGCGAGGCTGCGGCGCGAATGATCGAACTCTGTGCCAACCGCGGCGTCGATATCGCCTTTGTCGCCAACCAGTTCTCCCTGCAGCGCTCCGGGTGTGCGACCACGCTGATCGGCACCGCCAAGTCCCATCACCTGCGTTCAGCCGCAGACGCTGTCGACGCTCCGCTCGACGAGGAGCTGGTCGAGGACCTGCTCGCGCTCAGACCACCGGTAGCCGACCGCGCCTGGTAGATCACGCCGATGCGGATCGGGCCTCGATGCGTAGCTTGGCACCGATGTCGGGCAGTTCGACAAAGGTCTGCCCGGGTGCCATCTTGAGCGGACTCCCGTCCTTGAGGGTGAGCTCGAACGGCTCTTGCACCTTCCCCTTGCGCCAGGTGCCTTTCACATAGCGGCCGCGGTTGAAGTAGTAGAACTTGCCTCGGGCCTTGATGATGTCGTGCAGCGGCTCGTCATGGCCGCGGCCGTGGAAGATCTTGCCGTAATGCTGCTTGGCCTTGATCACGAGCACATTGTCGGTCGACACTCGACGGCCATCGGTCAGCACATGTGGACCCCACGGCATGCTCCGCAGATAGCGCTTCGTCTTCTTGTCGTAGTCGTAGCCCATGAAGTAGCTGTCGCCCTTGTACGGAATCCTGATCGAGCGGCCGCGTTTGCCTTGCCTGGCGCTGACTTCTTCGCGGGTCGTGGCAAAGGGGAAGTAGGGCTGCGGCGGCCCCGGGCGGAAGCGTTTGGTCTGCCGGGCGAGCGTCGCCGGATGGCAGATTACCGCCTTGTCGTAGTAGTTGTCACCGTTCAGCGTGTAGACCCGGGATCGATCGATGCCGTACGAGCCGGTGCGGAGGGTGTTCATGTAAGACAGCAGGCCTTCGAGGTAGGCGCGGTAGTGCTTGACGTAGTTGACCACCCACGGCGAAGCTCCGGTATTGCCGATCAGTGCGTGGATCGGACTGAGCAGCGGGATGTCCACCGGCCGAATGGAGCGTACTGGCGCGACGCTCTCTGCGATACGGGAGT
>DASVEX010000197.1:0-8373 GCA_036380335.1 Propionibacteriaceae bacterium
CTGGACAAGATCGGTCAACTCAACGCGACGGAGGTTGACTATGACTTTCTAACGATCTTGCTCAGCGATCTGGCCAGCCGCGGGACGCGTTATGAGGTTGCGTCGGCGCAGCAGGAGTCGGATGTGGAGGCGCCCGCATTCACCGGCAACCCCTTGTCGGGTACTGCCGGGTCGGCCGAGGACGTACGGCTGACCGATCGCGACGTGATCTTGCTTCGAAACGACTCCGGAATCCACATCGAAGGCCGCGGCGGCGGCCATTACGCGACGCAGTTCAAGGTCAACCTTGGGGACGTGACTTTTCCCTTTGTTCGGGGATATGCCTGGGCGGATATCGCCATTGGATCGAGCTCCATTCGGTTCATCACTACACACCTGGAGTCACACAGCGCCAATCTGGCCCGAGCCCAAGCTGACGAGCTGCTCAACGGCCCGGGGGGTAACCCAGATTTGTCGACGGTGATTGTCTGTGATTGCAATTCGAACCCGGCCAGTCCGGCCGCACGTACGCCGCTGCCGATCGGATCCGGCGCCGCATACAGACTGCTGACGAAGGATCGCGGATTCACCGATCTCTGGTTGCAGCAGCCGGGCCGTACCGACCGAGGCAGCACTGCCACGTTAGGTGAATTTGTCAACGACAAGACTCCGCATTTCGGCCGGCGCATTGACCTCGTGCTGGCCAGACCTGCGCCGCCGGTCGAGATCACGGCCAGCCGAGCGGAACTCACCGGGAACGAGCTACAGGATCGAGACCCGGCTACCGGGCTCTGGCCGTCGGACCACGCGGGTGTTGTCGTGCGACTACAGGTCAGGCCGCAGTGATGTTTGACGCGCTCTCGCCACAACGACGACGTCTGGTACTCGGCGCCGCAACCGTGGCGCTGCTGTTGATCATGACGATCGCCGTGATTGCCGTGCTGCGCGCTACGGTCAGCTCAGTTCGTCCCGTCTCGCAGACAGAGCTCGGACCGGTCCTATTGGTGCCGGGGTACGGCGGCAATGGCCAATCTCTCCAGCCGCTGGCGACTGCATTGCGCTCAGCTGGCCGCACGGCGGTGATCGTGGAGCCAGTGGGGGACGGCACTGGTGATCTTCGGGTGCAAGCCGAACATCTCGGGCAGGTCGCTGCTCGAGTACGCGAGGATGCTGGCGCAGCGTCGGTTGACGTCATTGGATACTCAGCCGGCGGGGTCGTTGCCCGGATTTGGGTGCGAGACGACGGCGGCGCCAAGGTCGCCCGGCGCGTTCTGACGCTCGGCTCGCCACACCACGGATCGAGTCAGGCAGCTCTCGGAGCCGAATTCGCTGGCGGGTGCGCTGCGGCCTGCGAGCAATTGATTCCCGACAGCGACCTGCTGCGCCAGCTGAACGCCGGCGATGAGACCCCGGACGGCCCACTCTGGGCAACCATTCGCTCGACCAGCGATCAGGTGGTGACGCCTGTCGATTCCGCTGCCTTGTCGGGTGCCCTCAACATCGTCACCCAGGACGTCTGTCCGGGCTCCACAACGGCGCACGGCGACCTGCCCACCAGCCCCGTCGTCCTTGCAACGATTGGCTCTGTTCTCGGCACCGAGACGCCCCGAGCACCGAGCGGTGTTGCTTGCTGATCACTTAGTTGTCGATATCTTTCGTGCCGAAGTTCGCCCAAGCAGCCAGCGTGAAAACAGTCAGATATCCCAGCTGAACCACCAGCCCGCGCACCACGTCTCGCCACAGGATCGGGTCGCGGAACAGATCGACGAAGGCCAGCCAATAGCGAGTCGGCAGGAAGGGATGCACGGCGTCCGCCGCGTCCAGCCCCAACAACACGGTCGACGCGACTAGGACGCCGATGGTGCCGAGAGCTGCGCCGATCGCGGAGCTCGTCAAGGTTGAGAAGAACAAGGCGATCGCCGCGACGCCGAGCATGGAGACGATCACATAACCAAGCGCCAGTGCGGTTCGCCAGCCGAGCTCCTGCTGGGTGAGCGTCGAGCCACTCAGGCTTACCGTGCCGGTAGCCGGGGCCTTGCCCAGCAACAGACGGCCCTCGGCGTAGCTCACCGCGGCGACGACGAATACAGCAAGGAGCACGAAGGCCACGACGGTGGCGAGTTTCGCGAGTAGCAGGTGGGTGCGACCGACCGGCCGGATGAGGAGGTAGCGGAGCGTTCCCGTCTGGCTTTCACCGGCGATGGCGTCACCACCGAGGACGGCCACGGCGATCGGAAGGAGCAACGGCAGCACGACACCGAGCGCGGCGAGTGGGAAGAGGGTGCCGTCGTTGAGGACAGCGGATAAGAAGGGCGGACCGGTGCCGGGTCGCGGACCAAGATCAGTGACCGCTAGCAGAACCGCGACCAGCGTCGGTAGGGCAACCAGCATCGCAAGAATGAGCCAGGTACGGGGCCGGCAGATCATCTTGATCAACTCGACGACAATCATGCTCGCGCTTCAGCTTCAAGAACGATCTCCTCCAGAGTGCGGCGATAGGGGCCGATCTCGTCCACGCGGACGCCCTCACCGACCAAATAGGCGTTGAGCCGGGCAGGATCCTCGGCGCGTATGAGCAGCCGGTCATCCGCGACGGACGCCACAACGTCACCGAGCAACTCCGAGCACAGGTCGATGTCCGGCGTCCGGACCGCTACCAGGCCAGTCGGCCGCATAAGGGTGTCCAGCTCCTCCTGCAAGATCAGCCGTCCATCGCGCAGCACGCCGACATGGGTACACATCTGCTCGATCTCAGCAAGCAAGTGGCTGGAGAGAAAGATCGTTGTGCCTTCGGCGTTGAGCTCCAGCAATAGTTTCCGGATTTCCTGAATACCGTGGGGGTCCAGCCCGTTGCTTGGCTCATCCAAGATCAGCAGCGTCGGTTGCCGCATCAGGGCGGCGGCCAGCCCGAGCCGCTGACGCATGCCTTGTGAGTAGGTGCGGACCGGTCGGCGATCACCAGGGTTGAGGCCAACCTGCTCCAGCGCAGTACCTATCCGGGTACGGCGCTCTTCTCGTCGGCTGCGGTCGGACCCGGAGGCGTCGAGCAATGCGAGATTTGCGGTGCCTGACAGGTGCGGGTAGGCGGCCGGGCTCTCGACGAGTGAGCCGATGCGGGGCAGCACGCTGTGGCGGGCGGTTGGCATTGGCATTCCCAGCACCTCGGCTTCGCCGGACGTCGGGAGCACCAGTCCCAGCAGCATGCGCACCGTCGTGGTTTTGCCCGAACCGTTCGCGCCAAGGAATCCGTACACGTCGCCCGCTCGGACTTCCAGGTTCACGCCGTCGACAGCCCGCAGCTCGCCGTAGCGCTTCGTCAGTCCGCGCGTTCTGATGACATGCCCGTTGGTCCTGGAGGGGCTTGTCATTGCCGCTCCAGCAACTCGGCCGCCGCCCGCTGCAGCGTTTCGGCCGTCACAGTGCCGGCGAGCAAGAAGGCATCGCCGCGTCCCCGATACGGGGTCATCAACAATCCGACCGGACCGACCGGTACGAAGGTCCCGACGTTGGTCATCTGCGCGTTGCCGCGATCTTGAAGTTGTTGCCGCAGCGGTCTCGCGACCCGGCCGCGCAGCGGCAAGGCGATCAGCGTGGTCGGGCCCCGCCCGTAGATCCCGACGGCGCCCGGATCCTCGCCGTCGCGTGAGCCCAACCCGGCAAGCGAAGCGGGCAGATCGTAGGGTGCGAACGCGTTTGCCGCGGCAGCAACGTCGACCGATTCCTCGTAGACGACTCGTACGCCGCCAGCCAGGGTGAACCTCGTCGTCGCGGCGGATGGTGCTTCGAGGTCGAGCTCACGAAGCATGGTGGTGAGGACAGGACGTTGCTCGCCGAGGCCGTACAACTCGACCTCCAGCGGGAGTCCGCTGACGGGATCGGCCCAGATATCGACATGCGCGATCGTGGTTGCTTTTTCATCTGGGGTCAGCCGAAGGCCCGCTGCCGCTATGCCTGCAATTTTTCGTCCGGGCAGGCTGCGCAGTTCGCCGCCGCGTGCGCCCTGCAGCAGCGACCGTGCGAAAGTTGGCGGCAGCAAATCTGAGGCGTCGGGCAATCTGATTGTGGAGACCGGCGAGTACGTCGCAGTTTCGGACTCGAAGACCCAGCGAACGGTGCCGCCGCCTTGCCGGAACATATCGGTCTCGCCGGTGCTGCGGATCCGATCGACGCGCCAGTCAGCCGGATTGCGCCACCAGACCCGAAGCTGAGTGTTCTCTCCGAGTAGTTGAGCCAGCGTGGCAAATGACTCGTTGTCGGGCACCTGCAGCGTTCCGTCGGTCTCCACAAACCCTGACCAGCCAACATTGGCCGATTGTTGGATTCGGCCGGCCAGCTCGGTGGCAGAAGTCTCAGACGGTGTGGTACGAGGTGAAGCAATCAGCAGAGGCGTCGCGATGAAGGCAACCGCGGCTACGACTACAACGAGCCAGCGCGCCGACATGGCGCCACTGTAGGTCGGCGGGAGCACACAGCCGAAACCCGTATTCCTTGGAGCGGCTCCAGCCTCTAGCCATTGCCTTCTTCCCGAGCGTTGCCGGCCCACTAAAAAAGATCGTGCCGATCCCGCAAAGAACCGACCGTCGACCGGTGATCCCCGTCACGAAGTGTCCATTTCCGGCGAAACGGGTTTTGGCGCTCCGCGATGGTTTCGGTAAAGTAACGACGAACTCGCGAGCAAGCATTTTAGCCCCGAGATGCGGCCGCACCAGTGTCGTGCACCCCCAACCGACGCCAGTCGCCATTTGCATCAGGAAACCGTATGCCGCAAGCTGCACCACCAAGATCGCAACAGAGTTATCGGCACGAAGCGTTCATGTGGCGCGACGCTGATGACTATGCCTCCGTCCTCACACCATTCGTCGAAGACGGGCTCGCCGCGGGCGAGACTGTGATGGTCGCGGTGGTGCGGCGCCATGCCAACTGGTTGCGCGAAAGCCTTGGCACCCAGGCTCGCAAAGTGAAATTCGTCGACATGGCGAAGCTTGGCCGAAATCCTGCACGCATTATTCCTGCTTGGCAAAAGTTTGTTGATCAACATTCCGGCTATGGACGTCCTGTACGCGGGATTGGTGAGCCTATCTGGGCCGGCCGTCGTCCGGAAGAGATTTTGGAGTGCCAGCTGCACGAGGCCTTGCTCAATGTGGCTGTCGATCCAAAGATTCCGCTCTGGCTGATCTGCCCGTACGACGTGCAGAGCCTGGACTCGTCGGTGATCAAGGAAGCCCATCGCAGTCACCCGGCGATCATGGATGGCGACCGCTATCACGGAAACTCCCAGTACGCCGGTGCCGCTCACGTCGAGGCGATGTTCAGCACTGAGCTGCCCGAGCTGGACGCCGAACCAGCCGATTACACCTTCACTTTCGAGTCGGTGGATCGGGTCTTCAACTTTGTGACGCTGGAGGCCTACGGCGCCGGGCTCTGGTCAGACAAGGTGACCGAGCTCGCAGCCACCTCGCGCCGGCTCGCCTCCTGCAGTCTGCGCCGGGGGGCGACCGACGGGACGATCCGGGTCTGGGATCTGCCGTACGCGCTGATCTGCGAGGTGTCCGATGGCACCATGATCGACGACGTGCTAGCAGGTCGTCGGGCACTCGTAACCAGTGACCGCGACGGACTCGCTTCCGCCAACCGCAAGTGCGATCTTGTGCAGCTGCGCTCCACGGCCGCCGGGACAACGGTGCGTCTTCACATGTGGAAGTAACGCGCCGCCCTGAACCGCATCACCTCTCTCACTCCTCTCCGGTGGTGAGCGCCCAGATGTAGAGCGCGGCGGCGGCCAAGCATGCGAGCGCGCGTACGTGGTTGCCGGCCGTCCACCGGCTCAGGTAATCCTGCCAAGCGGCGTCGGTTCCCGGTGCCGCCGGGTCAAGGCCGGCCAAGGCGTTGTTCAAGGGCACGTTGTAGGCGGCGGTCACCCCGACCGCACCAACCAGGTAGAGCACGCTGCCAGCGATTACTGCCATGGTCCGTGGCGACGACCCTCGTACGCCGGACCAGACCGCAACCGCTGCGCATGCGGCAGCGGTACCAAACATTGCCGCCATCAATCCAGGCTTCACGGCCGTGAGGTTGATCTGCTGCATCGCAGCTGTGCCCGAGGCGGTCGGGAGTTGTCGAAGTCCGCGCATGATGAAGGTTGAGAAACCGTAGAAAACTCCGCCAACCGTTGCCGATCCAATCGCGGCTACGCCGGTCAGCAGGTTCAGGCCCGCGCTCATCGGGTCACCGACCACTGGGTGTTGACTGCAAGTGCAGCGTTGTGGATGCAGCGTTGTGGATTGCGTTCATGACACACAGTTCAACACCGATCTCTGCGACTAGACATGGCATGCAGTCGCATAAACATGTGAGATCGTCTACTCTGTCGCGATGGATGTGATCGCAGGGCTGCTGGACGGTCCTCGGGCACGCCGTGCATTCCTGCTGCGTTCGGTGCTCGTTCCGCCCTGGTCGATCCGGGTGCAGGACGAGGCGCCGCTTGCCCTCGTGGCAGTCGTCCGCGGCCAGGCTTGGGTATTGCCGGACAACGCCGAGCCGATCCGCATCGGCAAAGGCGACGTCGTCGTCTTACGCGGACCAGACCACTACACGGTGGCCGATCAGCCGGCTACGCCACCTCAGGCCCTCATTCATCCAGACCAGTCCTGCACCAGCCTCGATGGCGGCGAACTCGACTGGCAGACGGGCACCGGTGTACGCACCTGGGGCAATGCATCCGATGGAGTAGTTGAGGCAACTCTGCTTGTGACGGGCACCTACGTGGCGCGCGGCGCCGTCAGCCAGCGACTGCTTGCTGCGCTGCCGCCCGTCGTACATGTCGAGTACGCCGGCACCGATCGGACGCTGATCGACGTGCTTGCTGACGAGATGGGGAAAGATCAACTCGGCCAGCAGGCGGTCCTTGATCGGCTTCTCGATCTGCTGCTGGTCTCGACCCTGCGGGCGTGGTTCGACCGCCCGGACGCCATGCCGCCAGGCTGGTACCGCGCCCAGAGTGATCCGGTCGTCGGTCGCGCCCTGATGCTTATCCAACACAATCCCGACCGCTCCTGGACGCTGGCCAGACTTGCTGCTGCGGTCGGGATGTCGCGCGCGGGGCTAGCGCGCCGGTTCGGCAACCTCGTCGGCGAGCCACCGATGACCTTCCTCACCACATGGCGGCTTGCCCTCGCCGCTGACCTGCTCAGCGAGACGTCGCACACCCTCGAGCACATTGCTCATCAGGTTGGATACAGCAACGCCTTTGCGCTGAGCGCGGCGTTTCGTCGGGAGCGCGGAATCAGTCCCCGCGAACACCGGCTGGCATCCGCACCACGTACGTCGGTTCAGTGACGCGCCTCGGCTCGACTGCTACCCGCTTGGCTCGAAAATACGTGTTCAATACATCGAATCGGTAACGATTCATGTCATGCCCACCGATATGTATTTCACAGTGAGGCCGCATGCTCCGAGCATTGGGAGGGACGCCCAGAAATCATCCAGGGGCTGACACGTACCTACCCCGAGGAAGGGGGGCTCAATGCCCAGCCGAAGGGTCCGACCTGCGGTCCTGATCGTTATTTTTGCCTCGCTATTGACTCTCGCGAATTCTGTCGCGGCATATGGTGATGATCCTGAGAAGCCGCCGCCCTGCAACCCGGTGACGGCCTTCACGCCCTTCAACTTTTCCGACCCAACCAAGATCGACAACAAATGGAATCCATTGATTCCTGGCACGCAGTTCACCTTGAATGGGCAAGCCGACCGCGGCGGCGGATTGCTGCCTCACGAGGTGGTCACCACCGTGACCGATCTCACCAAGGTGATCAACGGCGTACGGACGGTTGTCATCTTGGAGAAGGACATCAACGAAGGCACCATCCAAGAAGCCGAGCTGAACTTCCAGGCGCAGGACAACGGCGCAAACATTTGGAACATGGGTGAATATCCCGAGGAGTATGAGAACGGCAAGTTCGATGGCGCACCAGACGTCTGGATTGCCGGGCTAGATGACTCCAAGCCGGGCAACTCAATGATCGGGAATGCCCAGCTGGGAACGCCGGAATATCTCCAAGGCTGGTCGCCGGAGATCGAGTTCTTGGATTGCGCGAAGGTGTTCATGATGCAACAGCGGGCTTGTGTGCCTGCCGGCTGTTACGACGACGTGATGATCACCGACGAGCGCAGTCCGCTCGAACCTGAGAGCGGACACCAGCGGAAGTTCTACGCACCGGAAGTGGGAAACGTCCAGGTTGGTGCCGTCGATGATCCAGAAGACGAGACATTGGTTCTGACCAAGGTCAGCCACCTCAGCCCAGAAGAGATGGCGAAGACTCGCCAGGAGGCGCTGAAGATGGAGAAGAACGCCTACAAGGTCAATAGCGTCTATCGCAAGACACAGCCGATCACTCC
>DASVEX010000198.1:0-3835 GCA_036380335.1 Propionibacteriaceae bacterium
CCGCCGTGTGGCGGCGGACCGTAGTTGAAGGCGTCAAGGAGGAAGCCGAACTTTTCCTGCGCCTCCTCCTTCGGCAGCCCCATGACGGCAAACACCCGTTCTTGAATGTCCCGTCGGTGGATACGAATCGAGCCACCGCAGATCTCGTTGCCGTTGCAGACAAAGTCATAGGCGTACGCGAGTGCGGCGCCCGGATCGATGTCGAACGTCTCCAGGTCCTGTGGAGCAGTAAAGGCATGGTGCAAAGCCGTCCAGGCGCCTGCTCCGACGGTGACGTCACCCGTTGCCACGGCCACGCTCGCCGACTCGAACAGCGGCGGATCGATCACCCAGCAAAACGCCCAGGCGTGCTCGTCGATGAGCCCAAGGCGCCGACCGATTTCCAGCCGAGTGGCACCAAGCAGCGACTGCGCCAAGGCACGCGGGCCGGCCGCAAAGAAGATGCAGTCCCCTGGCGCCGCACCAGCCGCGGTGGCCAACCCATCCCGCTCCGATTCCGAGAGATTCTTGGCCACCGGTCCGCCAAGCCCACCGTCCTCACCCACCAACACGTACGCGAGGCCGCGGTGCCCGCGTTGTCGCGCGAACTCCTGCCATGCGTCTAGCTGCCTACGCGGCTGGCTGGCGCCACCGGGCATGACCACAGCACCGACATACTCGGCCTGAAACACCCGGAAAGGCGTTTCAGCGAAATAGCTCGTCAGCTCGACGATCTCGTGGCCGAACCGCAGGTCGGGCTTGTCGGTACCAAAGCGATTCATCGCGTCTGCGTACGTCAGGCGCTGCACCGGAGTCTTGACGTCGACGCCGATCAGCCGCCAGATTGCCGTGATCAGCGACTCAGTGAGCTCGATCACGTCTTCTTGGTCGACGAAGCTCATCTCGATGTCGAGCTGCGTGAATTCGGGCTGCCGATCGGCCCTGAAGTCCTCATCGCGATAGCACCGGGCGATCTGGTAGTAGCGCTCCATGCCGGCGACCATCAGCAGCTGCTTGAACAGTTGCGGGCTCTGCGGCAGCGCGTACCAGGACCCAGGCTTGAGTCGCGCGGGTACCAGAAAGTCACGCGCACCCTCCGGTGTGGAACGCGTCAAGGTCGGTGTCTCGATCTCGACGAAGCCGCGTTCGGCGAGCAGCGTACGGGCCACCCGATTGACCTCGCTGCGTAGCCGGAGTGCGGCAGCCGGCCCTGGCCGCCGGAGATCGAGGTAGCGATATTTGAGCCTGGTCTCCTCACCCACACTCACCCGCTCGTCGATCTGGAAGGGCGTTGGCGCGGACGGACTGAGCACCTCCAGCTCGGCCGCGACAACTTCGACCTCGCCGGTGGGAAGGTCGGGATTGGCATTGCCCTCGGGTCGCGGCTCGACCACACCGGTGACTTGGATGCAGTACTCGTTGCGCAGATCATGAGCGCCAGATGCGGCCAGGGTCTCGTCCCGAACCACCACCTGAACGACACCGGATGCATCCCGAAGATCAAGAAAAGCGACTCCACCGTGATCCCGTCGACGCGCTACCCACCCGGCCAGGGTTACGGGGGTTCCAGCATGCTCGGCACGAACGGTGCCGGCGGCGTGGGTACGCATCACAGGGCTGCTCTCCTTATCCCTTGCGGCGGCAACTCGTATGCCTTCCGGCAGCAACACCCGATCCTACGGTGAGGCCGCCTTCCTCCCCTACCGCTTTTGCCGGCCAGCAGCCCCTCGCACTCGCATCGTGACCGTCAGTGGTTGGTGGCAAAGTCGGATACATGCTAAAGCGGCTGCGCGCGAGACCGGAGTGGCAGTTCTTCGCCGAGCTGCCCAAGGCCGACCCGCGGCTCGCCGTGGCCTGGTGGGCCCTACTGGTGGT
Organism: Propionibacteriaceae bacterium; assembly: GCA_036380335.1. GTDB lineage: Bacteria > Actinomycetota > Actinomycetes > Propionibacteriales > Propionibacteriaceae > Microlunatus. The sequence continues at coordinate 1,855 of DASVEX010000198.1, forward strand.
CAGCGGAGTTATGCCTGCGGTGTTCGCAGTCGCCATCGGCGTCACCGTAGGAGCGGTGCAGCAGAACGGTCCGGTCAGCGCTCCGCTAGCGCTCACCGGCGCAGTCTTTGTGATCATGCTGGCCGCGGCGCCCATTTTGACTGCAGTCAGCATGAATCTCGGCAACCGGCTTTCCGCATTGCTCAACGAGCGGCTGATCCGCGCCTGTGTGGAGCCGCCCGGTATCGGGCACCTGGAGGATCCTGACCTGACCGATGACCTTACGACCGCTCGTGAGTTCGATCGCGGCATGACTGGCCCGCCGATGTACCTCAATGTGGACTTCATCGCGAGCAGCCTGGTGAATGTGGTCAGTGGCGTGGCCTCCGCCATTGTCCTCACGGGATTCACCTGGTGGGCGCCGCTGGCCCTGGTGGTGGCCTGGGGATCGACGCATTGGCTGCTGCGGGAAAGTGGCGTGTGGAAGGACCGCAATACCCCAGAAGTACGGTCAGCGCAACGCCACGCAGATTACGCCTATCGGCTCGCCGTCGACCCCCAGCCTGCTAAGGAGCTGCGCCTCTTCGGTTTGGCTGGTTGGACCGTAGACCGCTTCATCGCTCGTCGCAACCGGCTATTCGAGCTGCAGTACCGCGCCACCCGGCTGCGGGAGAAATCCGTCGTCTCGTGCTTGATCTTCGTCATCGTGGCCAATGCCGCGGTCTTCGGCGCTCTCGGCGTTGCAGCGACCACAGGCGGCTTACCGCTCGACCGCCTCGTTGTGTACGCCCAAGTCGCGCTCGGCGTTAGCCTCATCGCGTTCGGCGGCCTCAACTGGGCACTGGACGGAGCGGCGGCGCCGGTCGCGGCCGTCGGGCGGTTGGGACCAGCCATGGCCCCGCTCGGCAGCCTTGCTGTCGGCCATCGGCCGGCGGCCGATTTCCCGCACGACGAGATCGCATTCCGTAACGTCTCATTCCGCTATCCCGGCAGCGACCGGGCCGTCTTCGCCGAACTCAATCTCACGGTTCGGGCGGGCACGTCACTTGCCATCGTTGGGCAGAACGGTGCCGGCAAAACGACGCTCGCCAAGTTGTTGTGCCGGCTCTACGATCCGACCGCCGGCTCGATCATGGTAGATGGAGTCGACTTACGCGATATCGAGCTGGCCAGTTGGCGTGGTCGTCTCGCCGCAGTCTTTCAAGATTTTGTTCGCTTCGAGCTATCCCTGCGCGAGAATGTCGACCCGGCCCGAGAGGCCAGCGACGACGATATCCGCACCGCCTTAGCCGACGCGGGCGCCCTACATCTAGCGGAGCTGGATACGCCACTTGCTAAGGGCTACGCCGGCGGAACCGACCTGTCCGGCGGTCAGTGGCAGCGCGTCGCACTTGCCCGGGCCTTGTGCGCTGTGCGGCGCGGAGCAGGCCTGGTGCTGCTGGACGAGCCGACTGCACAGCTGGACGTGCGCGGCGAGGCTGAGGTGTTTGACAAGGTGCTGCAGGCGACTCGCCGAGTCACCACGATCTTGATCTCGCACCGGTTTTCCACCGTGCGGCATGCGGACCGCATCTGCGTACTCGAGCACGGTCGAGTCATCGAGCTGGGTAGTCACCAGGAGCTGATGGCCCAGGGTGGTCGGTATCAGACCATGTTCGAGCTGCAAGCCAAACGTTTCGAGGCAACCGTGGACGAGGAGGGAGCGGTGTTCGATGTCCTCTGACACGGTGCCCACGAGAACCAGCACTGACCCGACGACAGAGGCTCGATCCGACGACCTGCCACCAGCACTGGCCGCCATGTGGCGACTGTGCCGGCTCGGCTACACCCACGAGCCGCGACTAGTGGTGTTTGCGGTCATCCTGACGTTGTGCCAGGCGATTCCGGATGCACTGTTCGCGTTGTGGCTGAAGGTGTTGGCCGATGCAGTGGTAGCGGCCAACACCCGATTGGTTTTCGCCATGGTGGCTGCCATGGCTGTATCGGTGACTCTGACCTGGCT
>DASVEX010000199.1:0-4595 GCA_036380335.1 Propionibacteriaceae bacterium
AGCCGGGTCCGCCCGGTGAAATCACACCCGTCCCCGTCGGTGCGCGGATTCGACACCGGCGAGAGGAACTCGTGCAGCAGATAGCCATGGGCGGCGTGAATCTCAACGACGTCGAACCGGCACGATCAGAGCGCCGGGCAGCGTCGACGAACGCCTGCACGACGCCGCCGATCTCCTCGATGGTCAGCGCATGAGGCACAGGGCGCACCGGGGTAGGCGACAGCCGACGGTCCCACCGTCGTCCAGCCCTCGTCAGCGGGCTGGACGTAGCCTTCTGGCTCGCCGGGGAAGCCGCGATACATCGGGCATCGCGTCTGGCGTGGGCCAGCTGTGGATCGCCATCGCGGCACCCTGGGTGTGGCCGAACTCGACGATCCGTGTCCACACAGCCTGCTGCTCGTCGTTCCACATACCGTGTCCTGCGGCGTGGTCAGCCCCTCGGGAGCCACCGCGGCTGACTCGGTCATGATCAGCCCGGACCCGCCCTGCGCTCGTGCGCCGAGATGCACCAGATGCCAACGCCGTCCTCTACCGTCACCATGTGCTGACACATGGGTGACAGCCAGGTGCGGTTCTTGATCGTTAGATCATGCAAGGTCAGCGGTTCGAACAGCAAGGCATGCGCCGCCACCCCAGACTCGGCCATTTCCTGCGCGTCTGTGCTGCTCGTCATGCGATCACATTCCGGATAGTCATCGCGCCGCTGCTCCGAGCGACCGGCCACCACGATCCAGTCCCGCAGCTGGGGAAATACGCCCGTCGGGAAGCCCGCTACGGAGCGCGTGACCGCCGACATACCAGGCCGTGTCAGCCGCCGCGCGCCGGTCGTCAAGGTGCGGATGCCAGCCCAACTTCGCGCGCGATCGCCCGCAACGCCGAGATGATGTCGCCCTGAACTGGCTGGACCTGCACGCACACATGGTCAGCGCCGGAATCAAGGTGCGCCCGAACCGCGGCGGCCAAGACCGCCGCGTCGCCATGGGCGACCAGTCGGTCCACCAGGTCGTCGCTGCCCTCCCCAGCCAGGTCAGCTTCGCTGAACCCGCCCCGCAACATCGTGGTCCGGTAATTCGCCAGCTTCAGGTACCGGCGCAGAAACTTGCGGGCGGTACGCCGAGCCGAATCCGGGTCGGCATCGAACACGACGGTCTGCTCGGGAGCAACCAATGCGTCCGGTCCCAGAATCCTCCGAGCTTCCCCAGACTGCGACGGAACGGTCAGGTACGGATGCGTGCCGGCACTCCGTGCGGCCGCCAGCTCCAGCATCCGCGGACCCAACGCCGAAAGCACCCGGGCCTCTTGCGGCACGCCGTGCTCGTCCAAAGCGTCGAGATACCCGGCCATCGCATCAAGCGGGCGTACCCGCTCCGGTGTCGCCTCACGGTGACCGGACCCAATGCCAAGCAGCAGCCGCCCCGGATATCTGGCCTCGACGCGGTGGTAGGAGTCGGCGAGCTCGGCCGGATCCGACTTCCAGATGTTGACGATGCCCGTCGCCAACTGCAATGACTCGGTCGCATCGAGCAGATCCTCCGCCGCGCGGAGATCCGAGCCCGGCGACCCGCCCTGCCAGATCGTGCCGAAACCCAACTCCTCAATGGCCTCGGCCATGGCCGGGTCGAGATCGTTAACCCCGCGCCAGACGCCAACCGCGCCGAGACGGTTACTCCAGGTCATGCTCGTTCTCCCCGACTCTCAGGAGCCGCAGCTCTGTGCCAGCCCTTGGCCCGTCCGTCGCCGGCCCAACCGTTCACTCAGGCAAGAGCTAGTGAATTCGGCCGCCGACCCGGCCGACCCAACCTACGACACGACGGCGCGCAACCGACAGAGTCGCCGCCGGAAGCCGCTGGCTCGACGCCGGCACATATCTGCGAATGAAGCATCTCGATGTAAACGTTGGTGTGTTGAGCGGGCTCTTACCTGCCTCCTCTACCCATCCGACATCAGTGACGATTAGGTTGGCCGCCGCACCGATGAGCCACTTCACTCGCCGCTTTTTACTTCTGGCTTCCCGCAATGATCGCCAGCCCGGGATTGACGGTCTTAGGGAATCGGCTAGGGACAGGCATTTCAAGAATCGAGGTAGCGCAATGGAGGACCGGCTGCTGTACCGGGTTCCCGAGCTTGCCCTCATCTTGAACATCAGCCGATCAAAGGTGTACGAGCTGTTCGCTTCGGGCGAGCTTGAATCCGTGAAGATTGATCGCATTCGTCTGGTGCGGAGCTCTGATCTGCGCGCCTATGTTGATCAGCTCCACTCTGTCGACAAGTCTGCCTGACCGTTGCTGAGTGGTTGACTTCCCAAAATGTGCCGTCGGCAATGCGTTCGACATGCCAGCATCGGCTGTGAACATCAACTGACCGCGGCCGATCCCACGAACTGTGATGCACTCGGCGGCCGCAGGCCTTTCGAGGAGCTGGTCATGCGATTAATGATCATCGTCCAGGGACGGTGGGTTAGCCTTCCACGCGGGCGTGGGCTGCTGTGAGTACCACGAAACGACGGGGCAACAGCGAGGGCTCGAATCCCGTCCAGCGAGCCGACGGCCGCTGGCAGGTTCATATCCGCCACATGGATGAGGACGGGTCGAGCCGCCGGCACACCGTCTACGGCAACACCGGGACCGTGCACAGGTCGCAGCCGAACTGCTCCATCAAGCCAAGAAGGAGCACGACAACCCCAGTCACGCAAACACGCTGGCGCTTATCGGCATCGGGAACGCACTACTTCAGATTGCTGAAGCACTGGGGGATCTCGACTGGCTCCGGCTGATGGTCGGCAGTCTCGACGAAATCTCGCATAAGCCCTCGAATCAACCCAGAGGACCCTGGGGCTAGAGCGCTGTGCGCAGGTGGGCACTCCCCAGCCGCACCGGCGCGTACCTTCCATCAACTCGCTGAGAGGGCGCCTGCGTCAAGGGGTCCAGCATCAGCTTGGACGATGTTCCTCTGACACTGTGGGAGCGGCCCAGGACGCCTTACTGCAGTGGGTGGCTGTCTTGTTCATGATCTTCCAAGCTCCGTCGATGCGAAGCAGCGTGTGCAGGTCTACCCACCCGTCCGACAGGTCATCCGCATTGTCAAAACCAAGAAGAACTGAGGCAATATCACCCGCCTGGGTCACCGATATAACCCTTCCCACGATCCGCTGGGCTGGCGGTGTAGCCCACTCCTCAAAGGAGTCAGCGATAAGACCCTTGTACAAAGTGCCGTCGCGGTGAGTGAAGAAGATCCACGCGTCTTCGTGAAAGGCCCGCTTGAATTTGTCGACGTCGCAGTCGTTAAAGCCGTCGATGTACAGCTGGACAACTCGAAGGATGTCCTCGCGATCCGGAGCAGGAACCCTCACATCCGGCGGACGAAGAGTCATCTGATGAACCCCTAATGCTCTCGCCGGCTAAACGGTACTTCGCCAGCCACTGAGCACACAGTAAGCGAATACGCAACGCGCCACAGCCTGCCTCCGGTGCAGTCGGATAGTGCGTCAGGCACACAGGATCATCCGGTGTTCACGCATCGGACCTGTGGGTCGCTTACATCTTCACATATATTCCGGGCAGCGCATTAGTTCTCGGACCGCTTGATGAATAGTCAGGTGAGGGCTGTGTTCGACCCAGTGAAAGATGGGCGTTTCAGGGCCATTCAAGGCCCAATCAGGAGAGTTCTTCGACACCAGCCACGACAAGGGGCAGGATAGGTACGTGCCGGGGCTCTTAGACGGTGCCGGGCTCTTAGACGCTGCCCTCAGTGCCTATTTCTGCCCATCCGAACCTGCTGGTGCGCCCGGCACTCACCGCAGACGGCCACATAGCCAGCGTTGGTGCCGTGCCTGAGGTCGTCACGTCGGGTTGCTGTCAGGGCCGCCTCGATCGCCGTCGACCACGCTTCGTCGGTCCTGGTGAGACCCCACACCTGGTTAGGTGTCAGGCCAAGGTCACGGAGCGACTCCCGGAATGGTTTGCCGCCGTAGATCGCGTCGAGGAGCTGCTGACGTGTCTCGACGGGCAACCGTGCCTGCGCTCGATCTCTCCCGCGTGCTCTGGCGTCGCCGCTCTGGAGTTGGCGGCACTCAGAGCAGCTACATCCCGCGTTCCACCTCGCCATGGTGCCGTGGGCCGCACGGGTGCCGCGGCGGCGCCCCTCAGGATCAGTAAGGTTACGAACCCTCCTCCAGCTGCTCAAGAGTCCACGGCGGCTCGCAGATCAGGCCGAGGGAGAGCCAGCGTCCGGACCACAGGCGCCGACACATTGCAGACAGCACGCCGCCTGACGTACCGAGAAGACGGAGTCGTTCTCGATCTGCTTGCGTCGGCTCACCACATGAACGCTAGCGGCCGCCACCAATCCCCGAGCCATTGATCACTTTCAAATGCCTATGGCCCATAGAGCAGTTCACGTACGCCGCGACGGATGGTGATATCGGCGCTCTGGAGCCGTTGGCTCACCGTGCTCCGATGAACACCCAGCTCGGCACCGATCTGGCGCAGGGTCTCAGGCGGCCTGCTTGCGCCCGAGCCGCGCCACCGTGTCGGTGACGTCCATGCCGTGCAGGCGGAGCAGGTTCTCGCCGAGGATCTTGCGCTTGGCCTGGTCGG
>DASVEX010000200.1:0-2348 GCA_036380335.1 Propionibacteriaceae bacterium
GAGGAGGTTGGTCCGGCATTGTTCGAACTGGCCACTCAGCTACATGCACCGACATCGTTGGCCGAGCTGGGGCTGGACCATGACGCCGTCGCAGAGGTGGCCAAGATCATCGGTGCAGCCCCGGTCAGCAATCCCAGGGACTACACCGAGGAGAATGTCCTTGTGCTGATGGAGCAGACGTATCTGGGTACCAAACCGAAACGCTTGATGGCGCCCTTCGACAAGCTCAGGGTGCAGACGCGAGAGAGGAACTGATCATCATGACGCAGGTCAGCCCGCACGGCCTACATCACGTCACCGCGATCGCGACCGATCCGCAATCGAACGTGGACTTCTACACCCGGGCGCTCGGACTGCGACTGGTCAAGCAGACAGTCAACTTCGACGCGCCAGACACCTATCACCTCTACTACGGCGACGAGAAGGGCAGCCCGTCGAGCCTGCTGACCTTCTTTCCGTGGCCGGGTGTGCCACAGGGTCGCCAAGGCGCCGGCATGACGACCGCAACGGCATTCAGCGTGCCGGGAACGGCGATCGGCTGGTGGCAGACGAGATTCAGGCAGCTGGGCATCGATGCCGACGAACCTCGCCTCCGCGACGAGGAGGAGGTGCTCACCTTCCGTGACCCCGACGGCATGGTGATCGATCTCGTTGCCTCGGAAGGTGATCATCGTTCCGGCTGGGACGGGGTCGCCGATATCCCAGCAGAGCACGCCGTACGCGGCCTCCATGCGATCACCTTGTCGGAGCGGCAGCTCGACCCGTCAGCCACGATGTTGACCGATCTCCTCGGCATGAGCCTGACCGGTGAGGAGGGGGAACGATCGCGGTTTGGCATGGCCGGAGGCAGCTCAGGTGCGCTCGTTGATGTCTTTGCCGGTGTTCGTGATCGCGGATGGCAAGCCGGTGGCACTGTTCATCACGTCGCGTTCCGTGCGCCGGATCTGGCTACCCAGTCGCTGTGGCAGCAAGAGTTGCGGGCCCGTGGCGTCTCGGTGACCGACGTCATCGACCGGCAATACTTCAAGTCGATCTACTTCCGTGAGCCTGGTGGGGTGTTGTTCGAAATCGCTACCGATGCGCCAGGTTTCGCAGTCGACGAGCCATTGCTCGAGCTTGGTCGCAGCTTGAAGCTGCCGCCGTGGCTAGAGCCCAACCGGGCACAGATCGCCGCTGCACTGCCACCGCTCCAGCTCGAGGAGGACATTCCGTGAGCGCTGAGCAGATCGGGCTTGATCGGCCTCATGTCTTTCAACCCGCCGATGACGCCGCCGCCGGACCGCCCTTGCTGCTGCTGCACGGCACCGGTGGCGATGAGCACGACCTACTGCCGCTGCGTGATTATCTTTCCCCTGGCGCGGCCGTGCTTTCGGTACGCGGAACAGTTCTGGAGAACGGCATGCCGCGGTTCTTCCGGCGGCTGCGCGAGGGAGTCTTCGATGAAGATGATCTACGCCGGCAGGCCGACGATCTCGCCGAATTCGTGGGAATGGCCTGTCAGGCGTACGGGATGGACGACCGCTCGCTGGTCGCCGTGGGATTCTCCAATGGCGCCAACATTGCTTCGGCGATGATGCTGCTGCGGCCTGGAGTCTTGGCAGGTGCGGTACTGCTCGCCGCGATGGTGCCCTTCGCCGAACCTCCGGCCGCGGATTTGAGCGGCACCATGGCGATCATTTCCAATGGCGCTCGAGACCCGATGATCACAGCGCAGATGACTCAGTTGCTGGCGAGTCAGCTAGCCGAGCGCGGTGCCAAGGTGATCGAACTGCCGCACTCCGGCGGTCATCAGATTGATCCAGCCGTCCTGCCGCAGATCCGCAGCTTGATCGCTGAGTTGCCACACAAAGAGCCCTGAAAACGCAGCACAATCATGCCGAAAAGGTCCAGATTTGATGCGTGCCTTTACGGCCTAACCGTGAGGGCGTTTTGAGGGCGCAGCACTCAGCCGGCGTGCACATGAGGGCGGCGATCGCGATCAGGTTCAGCGCGCCGAATGACCTCGCGGGTCACGGGCGCCACTTCGCCGACACCGAAGAACAGGAAGCGGAGCAGGTTCGCTGCGGGATTGCCTTCGGTCCATTCGAAGTAGATGTGTGGCAATCGGTCGGTGTTGTCACGTACGGCTAGCAGTAGCGCAGCAAGTGCGTTCGGAACGCTCGAGCTGCTAGAAAGTGATCAATCGGTACCGGTCGTGTTGGACTTCCCCCTGCACGTCGAGCTTTCCGGCGAACTCAGACGGATCGGTGACGGTGACCTCGACGAAGATTACGTCGTTAGGGTCACTGAGGTCGTTGTCGCGGCTTACCTGGCGCAGCTTGTCACTGTAGTCGGACCGCTGCCTCCGG
>DASVEX010000201.1:0-6669 GCA_036380335.1 Propionibacteriaceae bacterium
AGCACGATGCCCTGATCGGCGTCGGCGAGCAGCACAGTGGCATCCCACTCGCGGATCGTGGGGTCGTCGAGATCGAGGCGATGCGTGTGGTGTCGATGCGGGTTCGCTGGCGCGGTCATGATGCGATTCTGCACCGAGGTCGGTTGCGACTGTCCCGCTCACTGCGCCGCGAGGCTCGGGTTTGCAGCTGATTGAGGTCGCTGGCCTTGGCCACCCGCGGGGCTCGATCCGGACCGTCTCCGCGCAGGCCCTCGCCGGCCTCGACTCTTGGACGGAATCAGTGAGGAGAAGGACGGAGCCAAATTCTCAAAATCGCCCCCGAGCGGAGGGACCGCTAGGGAATCTGAGCGTGAAATTGGATGGGCAACTTCGGCTCGGGCGCGATTCTGAGAAAACGCCGGGGAATGCCCTACCGCGATCGCATCAGATCCGCCTTAGGAAAGCTCAAGGTTCGGGCGCCTGCTCGCTGGGTAACTCAACCTTCACGACTGATATGAAGGAGAGCTCCCATGGGCCAGCCTGCGCAGCAACAAGAGGTACCTGGCATTCAATCGAAGATGACACCGGTACCGGACTGCGGCGAGGAAAGTTATCAGGGCAGCGGAAAGCTCACCGACAAGATCGCCGTGATCACTGGTGGCGACTCCGGAATCGGGCGCGCGGTGGCCATCGCGTACGCGCGGGAAGGCGCCGATGTACTGATTTCCTATCTCAGCGAGGATTCCGACGCCAAGGACACGGCCGGCTACGTCGAGGAGGCCGGTCGCCGCGCCGTACTCGTCAAAGGCGATATTGCAGATCCGCAGCATTGCCGGGACATCATCAAAACAGCTATCGATGAGCTCGGCGGCGTCGACATCTTGGTCAGCAATGCCGCGTACCAGATGACGCACGAGACGCTCGACGAGATCTCCGATGATGAGTGGGATTACACCTTCGACACCAACATCGGCGCGATGTTTCGTCTCTGCAAGGCCGCGGTCCCACATATGAAGCCGGGCTCATCGATCATCGGCAGCTCATCGGTCAACTCCGACATGCCTAATCCAACGCTTGCCCCGTACGCCGCCACGAAGGCAGCGATTGCCAACTTCTGTGCCAGCCTCGCCCAGATGCTCGGCGACAAGGGCATCCGCGTCAACAGCGTCGCGCCGGGGCCGATTTGGACGCCGCTGATCCCTGCGACGATGCCCGGCGAAAGGGTAGAGAGCTTCGGGGAGAACACTCCACTGGGACGGGCGGGTCAGCCGAAGGAGCTAGCGCCGGTCTACGTGCTGCTCGCTTCCGATGACGCCAGCTATATCTCAGGGGCTCGGGTGGCCGTAACAGGCGGTAAGCCGATCCTTTGATGTCATGTCACGTGAGGTGAGGGTATGACGCTGCCACGCGAAGTGGACGCGGTTGTCATTGGCGCAGGTCCGAATGGACTAGTGGCCGCCAATCGGCTGGCCGAGGCTGGTTGGGACACGCTGCTGCTGGAAACACAGCCCGACGTGGGCGGCGCCGTGCGCAGCGATCGCGAACTTGATCCGGATTTTGTTACCGACACCTTCAGCGCCTTCTATCCCCTTGGCGCGGCCTCGCGAGTGCTGAGGGGATTGGACCTTGAGGAGTATGGGCTGCGCTGGCGCCACGCACCTGCAGTGCTGGGACATCCCCGACGCGATGGCAGCTGGGCGATGTTGCATCGCGAGCTTGATATTACGGCGGACTTGCTGGAGGCCGAGCATCCTGGCGACGGGGCTGCTTGGCGATCACTTGTTGATCAGTGGCGGGTCATCGGGCCTAGCCTGATCGACGCGCTTGTGACGCCGTTCCCGCCAATACGGCCGGGTATCCGCGCAATGATCAAGTTGCCACGGGTGGGTGGTCTGTCTTTCGCTCGGGAACTGCTGAGCCCTGCGACTTCCGCTTTCGAGCAGGAGTTCGGAGGTAAGGCGTTCCGGTTGCTGCTTGCCGGGAACGCTTTGCATGCCGACATTGCATTGGATGGCGCAGGTTCGGGCTTCCTCGGACTGCTGTTGATCATGCTTGGTCAGACTCTCGGGTTTCCGGTTCCGGAGGGCGGTGCGGGCAAGCTGTCCGAGGCGTTGCGGGACCGCTTTCTGGCACACGGGGGCGCGCTGGAATGCAACGCTGAGGTGACCAAGATCGCTGTCGCACAAGGCCGAGCGGTCGGCGTTCAGGTCCATGATCAACTTGTTCGGGTCCGCCACGCGGTGCTTGCTGATGTTGCGGCCGAGCATCTTTATGGACGCCTGGTGACTTTCGACGAGCTGCCTGCGAGGGTCCGGGTCAAGATGGCCGGCTTCCGCCGGGATCCTGCGACTTTCAAGATCGACTATGCGCTGAGCTCGCCCGTGCCATGGCGTACGCCGCCGCCGTACGCGCCGGGGACCGTGCACATCAGCGACTCCACGGAGGAACTGGTCACGACCTTTGCCCAGCTCACCGTCGGCAGCATCCCAGACCGTCCGTTCCTGTTGATGGGCCAGATGACCACTGCTGATCCGACGCGTTCTCCGACTGGGACAGAGTCCCTATGGGCCTACACCCATGTACCGCAGCGGGTGCTCAGCGATGCCGGTGGCAATCTCACCGGGTCGTGGGACACCGAGGAGGCGGAGCGGTTCGCAGATCGCATGCAGGATCGCATCGAGCTGCAGGCTCCCGGGTTTTCGACGCGGATTATCAAGCGACGCATCCTCACTCCACTGGACCTGGAGCGTCGCAATGCGAACCTCGTGGGTGGCTCACTCAACGGTGGGACCGCAGCGCTCGACCAGCAGTTGATCTTTAGACCCATTCCAGGTCTCGGCCGAGCGGGTACGCCGATACAAGGCTTGTATCTGGCCTCGGCCTCGGCACATCCCGGCGGCAGCGTGCACGGGGCCTGTGGCATGAACGCGGCACGGGCTGCCTTGACCCGCGCGCGACTGACGAAACCAGCCCGGGCAGTGACGAAACGCGCAACTGAGGCGATTACGAAGCGCGACTGAAGCTGGCTACGAATTAGGCGATCCGTCGGCGCGGCCCTCGGCCAGGTAGGCGAGGCGGCGCAGCGTTTCTCGATTGCGTACATCCATGGCCGCCACCCGAATGGGTTGCGGAACCAGCTGCCCAGGACCGCTGGAGACGTCTTCGGCGATCGAGACCAGTGTGCCATTGCCATCTGGCTGGACCGTGATCTCCACCCGCGCCGTGCCGACAGGCCAACCGCGAGCCTCGAGAACGATCCGCTGATCGGGCTGGATCTCGATGACCTCGGTGGTGTCGTCGATCACCAGCGGCCAGACCCCGAATGAGTGGTGGAGCTTCCTGCCCTCGGCTGGCCAACCGTCGTCGACATCGCGGATGCGCGATGCTCCGACTACCCACAAGGGGTAGAGCCAGCCGTCGCTGAGTACATCCCAGACCTGCTTGGCCGGGCAGTTGAACCATCTCTGAGTAGCCATCTCAGCGTTCCTGCTGTGGCGATTCGGGATCTTCCCCAGGGATGGAGTCGGCCTTCGTAGCGCCCCGCTCGCCCAATGGCTCTTCCGGACCTTTCGTCGTATCGGCGACCGTCTGCTGCTCGGACTCGGCGTTGATCTCCGCACCCAACAAGATCGCGTACGCGCTGAGGTAGAGCCAGAACAGCAGCACCACGATTCCGGCGAAGACGCCGTAGGTCTTGGCGTAGTTGCCGAAGGTGGAGGAATAGATCGAGAAGCCGATCGAGGCAAGCAGCCAGATCACCGTGGCGACGACCGCCCCGACCGAAACCCATTTCAGCTTTGGCGCGTCGCGGTCTGGCGCCACCCGGTAAAGGATCGCCAGCACTACGATGACGAGGACGAGCAGCACGAGCCAGCCGAGAATCTGGAACACCCAGCGCAGTGCACCGCTCCCGAACAGGTTTTCCAGCAGCGGGGGCAGTACGGCGACGATGGCAAGCATGATCAACATGAAGACGATGGCGCCAAGAGTCATCCCGAGCGAAAGCAGCCGCTTCTTGAGGAAGTTCCGCTTCTCTTCCTCGTCGTAGGCGGCGTTGATCGCCGTGATCAGATTACTGACACCGCTTGATGCGCTCCACAACGCGATCGCGACGGAGATGATCAAGCCGATGCCGAGTGCCGAACGGCGCGCGGTCAGCGCGGTGACCTGGTCGGTGATCACCTGGCGCGCTTGAGCGGGAAGTGCCTCGGTGAGTGAGTTCAGTTGAGCCGTGATCGTCGCCGGATCGGCGAAGAGGCCATAGAGCGACACGATCGCGATGAGCGCGGGGAAGATGGCCAGGAACGAGTAGAACGCCACACCTGCGGAAAGCAGCGGAACCTGGTCGGCTTTCGCCTCCTTCCAGCCGCGCTTGAGTATCTGCTTCCAGCCGCGGGCCGGGATGTCGGCAGGTCGGTCTGCTTCACCTCCCGGCACAGCTGCGGCTTGCTGCTTCTGTTGCGTGCTTGTGATGGCCTTTTCCCTTTCGTCGGCACGTGCTTGGGTGACTTTTACCCCGGAGGCTGAGCAGGTAATCAAGCTGTGCGGAATGGGTCAGCAGGACTCGGCTCAGCTCAAGGGATCTCGCAACAGCTCGCGCCGGTGCAGTTCAGTCTCTACCGAGCTGGATGTCCGGGACGCCCTGTTCCTCTGCCGGGGTCGCGCGGGGACGAGGAAGCTGGCGAAGGCCCCCGCCAGCGCGATCGCGCCGGCGCCGACGAATCCGATGTGATAGCCCGCCATCGTGTCCAAGCCAGCGCCCGCCGCCAGTGGTAGCAGCAAGGCGACACCGACCGCGGTACCGACCTGGGCCGCAGAGTTCAGCACGCCGGAGATGACGCCGCGATCTTCCGGGTCAGCCGCATTGGTCCCCGTCTGGGTCGAGGCACGTAGAGCACGGACAGGTACATCGCCGACGACGTGGCGGCCGTAATTGCCGCAGCGGTCAGGTTCGCGCCGGCGACCGCTCGTGATCGCAGCAAGCCAAGCGGCAGCAATGGATCGCGCGTCCGGCTCTCGTGGCGTATCAAGATCACCAGGGCAACGCCGGCAAGCAGCAAGGGCACCCAGCTGGTGGGCTGACTCAGCCCGCGCTCACCGACACCGGCCAGTCCGTAGACCAGCAGCGAGAGTCCGGCGGTGGCGGTCAGGGCTCCGCCAAGATCCAATCGAGCAGCTCCTGGCTGCCTATGGCTGGCCGGCAGAACGAGGAGACCCATCGCCAAAGCGACCAGACCGATCGGCACATTGACCGCAAAGACCCAGCGCCAACCCGCGTACTCGGTGATCAGACCGCCGAGCACCCAGCCGCTGGCGCCCCCGCCGGCCGCGACCGCCGTCCACCCGCCGACGGCGCGCCGCCGCTCCTCGCCGGGCTTGGTGAGCGTGGTCAACATTGCCAGCGCGGCAGGGGAGAGTAAGGCCGCTCCGGCTCCTTGGGCCACCCGGGCGGCCACCAGCGCTCGAGCAGACCAGGCCAGGGCGCAGCCGACGGATGCCACCGTGAACAAGCCAAGTCCAATCATGAAAATGCGGCGATGACAGAAAACATCAGCCACCCGGCCCCCACAGATCAGCAGTCCGCCGAACACCAGCGCGTACGCGGTGAAGATCCACTGCTGACCGGCTTCGCTGAATCCCAGTGCTGGGCGAATCGCCGGCAGCGCCGTAGTGACGATCGTCACGTCAAGCACAACCACGAACGGCGCTGGACTTCGCCAATACCGTCGACGATCCAGATGGCGCGGAGCGCTACGACCATGCCGGGACCTTTCCAGAGCTTGTCGAGTTGGTCGGTTCGAATCGGGATCTTGCAGACTGACGAGGCGGCGACGCTGCTGGCATCAGGCACCGACCATCCCCGCGCCAGGTCTACCGCGCTCAAGAAGGCGCATGCGCTACGCAGCATCCTGATCGAGACGTTCAGTACGGCCGCCATGATCAATAGCGGTGAGCTAGCAGCCGGACCGGGGCTTGATGCGCGGTGGCACGACCTGCGGTCATACCTCACCGAGGCCATGGCACACAGCGAACTAATGCCAGGGGATCACGAGTACCAGCTGAGCTGGCCGGTGATCATGCGCTTGGACGCCATGCTGTGGCCGATCACCGTGGCGGCTGTCGAGCTGCTGACGAGCCCGCAGCTGGCCAGGGTCAAGAAGTGCGCAGGCTGTCCGTGGGTGTTTCTTGATCAATCCAAGAACCAGAGCCGCCGCTGGTGTGCCATGGAGGATTGCGGCACGCACGAAAAGATTGTGCGTTACGTCGCGCGTCGAGCGGCCAGGAAGCGAGCCTGACGCGGCAACGCGCCCCGCCGCTCACATGCGGGTGATGCTCACTCGCCAAGCGCGGATGGGCTCCATGTTCGTGCCCATTGTCACGGCATCAATGGCATCGACTCGCCAGTCCGGGGGCCCGAATGCTTCCCTGATCTCCGATTGGCTCACCCGACGCGGGCCCATCGTTCCCGGCTGCTGATCGCTGAAGCACAGCATGTAGTAGTGGCCGCCCTTCGGTATGGCCGCAGCGAGTGATGCGACGAACGGGGCGCGGTCGTCGTCGCTGAAGATGTGGAACAGTCCGCTGTCGAGCACGGTATCGAAGTGCTCGCCAAGATCAGCTAGCCGAAGGGCGTCGCCGACGAGGAATCGCGCTGTCAGACCGCGATCTTCGGCCTTTCGCTGCGCCTGG
>DASVEX010000202.1:0-2156 GCA_036380335.1 Propionibacteriaceae bacterium
CAAGCAGCGCGTCGAGGATCCTGCAACGAGGCGGTGCGGCTGGACCGGCGGATTGACGTCCGGGTGCTGCCGCGGGAGCGGGCACTGGCGATCCCGAACGTCATCCGCACCGCGAGCGACTTACTTCCGGCGGACATCGAGATGATCCGGATCGTCGACATCGACGGCATCGACATCCAGGCCGACGGCGGTACACACGTGGCCTCCACGGCCATGATCGGCCGCATCGCCGTGACGAAGATGGAAAGTAAAGGTCGCGGCTTCCGCCGCGTGCGAATCCAGATCGAGGACGCCGAGTAGAGCCGGCGCCCTGCCGCCCTCCTCTTCCGCTAGCGGACCAGCGCCGCCAAGCTGCGGAACCCGTTGAGGCCGCGCAGCTCGAACCCGCCCCGATCGACAAAGTCAAGGCCGGAGCCAGAGAGTAGGTCGCGGATCGTGCTGGAGACCAGCACTTCTCCCGGCTGTGCCACGCCGAGAATGCGCGCCGCGGCATGGACCGCGATACCGCGTACCTCGTCGCCCTGGAGCTCGACTTCACCCGCGTGGATCCCGGCGCGAGCGGTGAGACCGTGGGCGGTGGCGGCGTCGATCATGGCCGCTGCCCCGCGCACCGCTCGGGCTGGGCTGTCGAAGAGAACGAAGAAGCCGTCGCCGGTGGTCTTCGCCTCGCGTCCGCCAAAGCGCTCGATCTCGGTACGCACCCCCTGGTTGTGCTCGGCCAGCAGCAGCCGCCAACGGGCGTCACCGAGATTGGTCAGCATCTCGGTAGAACCGGACAGGTCGGTGAAGACCAGGGTCGCGAAGATGCGGTCGGAGATCTCATTCGGCGACTTCGCGAAGAGCCGGCGACCAGCCCAGTCAACGGAGACCCACGGCTCATCCCCGATGACCCAAGCGTCGTGACCGGGCGGGATCTCGAAGGCATCCCCGCCCACGACCTCCAGCGAAGCGCCGTCGGTCATTTCGACGTGCAGATGCCCGGACATGACGTAGCCGATGTGGTGCACCTGGCAGCTCTCGGTGCCAACTATCGGCTTGACGTGCTCGGACCAGCGCCAGCCTGGCTCGAATATGGCCCGTCCTACGGCCAACTCTCCTAGCTCGACCAGCTCGACTCGGGCCTTCTCGACTACTCGGACCTCGTCGGGCCGGTCGAAGCGCTTGCGGCGCAGTTGCATGGACCGATCGTACGAATCAGGGCTGACCCGATCTAGGCCGACTCAATCGGCTGAATCGAGCTGCGCTGGCTCGGAGGGCAGGCTCAAGCTCCGGTCTCATGATGCGATTCGGCGACCGGCTTGGACTCAGGCGATCCCCGTTGCCGTAGATAGACCGAGGCCCAAACGATCACCGCGACGGCGAGAAACTCGCTCTGCCAGTTCTGGAACGACTCGAACCAGAACTGCGATGTGCCGAGATACTGCAACGCCGTGACGGCGTGACCGCCATGCGCCAGTTCTTGATCGCTGTAATCCTTGGCGCCGCCGATTGCATGGCCGACGACGGCGCCGAAAAACAAAATGAAGAAGAGCGCCGAGAGCGAGTGCTCGTACGCGGTCAGCACCCAGCCGCCGTGACGTACCGGCCACGGGGCACCCGCGCGGTTCGCCGCCCGTCGAGGGTCTTCGTCCTGTGGCGCAGGCTGGTCAATGGGCTTCGACTCCGAGGAGCCGCGCTGGAACAGGAAGGCGGTCAGCACGACACACATGCCCATCTGCAAGAACTCGCTTTCCCAATTCTCGAAGGTCGCCTCACCGAACGCCCCGCTGAGCAGATAGCCACCGAGCGAGACGGCCTGCTGCCCGTGTTCGAGTTGTTCGGAGTTATAGACCCGGACGCCGGACAGCACCATGCCGCCGAAGAAGATCACAAAGAGCGCCAGATTAGCGATCAACAGTCCATGATCATGCAGCCACTCGCGCATCGCGCATCCACACCACCCTTTGGCGAACCCCAGTTAGCCTTGATCGCTTCGAGACAGCCGGATCCAGCGATATCCCCAACTGTTCAGCTCCAGGTCGCTGAGCTTCTTGGTCGGCGCGGCGTACGGGCCGTCAACGAACAGGTCGTACGGATCGCCATTCGTGCCCGGCAGCGGGCCGATGTCCACGGTGACCTTCTCGTCTGCCAGGTTGTGCAGCAGCAGGATCGCTCCA
>DASVEX010000203.1:0-6518 GCA_036380335.1 Propionibacteriaceae bacterium
CGACGACGCTGAACACCTGCCGTTGGCAACTTTCCCGGGGATGCGAGAGCGTACGGTGCGAATCTCCTCAGCCGGCAAGACCTTTTCGGCTACTGGCTGGAAGATCGGCTGGGCGCTCGGCACCCCAGAGTTGATCAATGAAGTCACTGCCGTGAAACAGTTCCTGAGCTACGTCTCCGGCGCCCCGTTCCAGCCGGCGGTCGCCCGCGCGCTCAACGAGGGCGACGAGTGGGTGGGGAAGGCGCGACTAGATCTCCAGGACAAGCGAGACCAGTTCGCCGCAGGCCTTCGGTCGGTTGGGCTGAAGCCGCTCGTACCGCGTGGCACGTATTTCATGAGCACCGACGTGCAGGCGCTGGGTTACCGCGATGGCGTGGAATTCTGCCGAGAACTGCCAGGCCGCTGCGGTGTCGTGGCGATTCCGCATCAGGTGTTCTATGACCGTGCCGAGGCGGGCAAGCCGTACGTGCGGTGGGCTTTCTGCAAGCAGGAGCAGGTGTTGGACGAAGCGATCAGACGACTGGGAGCGTTGCACTCCTAGTCATTGGGGCGACTTATCCCGCGAGTAGAGCCTGTTGCGCTTTGAGCTGGGCGAGCTGCTTGGGTCGGTCGGGCAAATCGATCCGCATGGTTGCCTGGGGCGCGGCTCTCGGTTAGCTCGCCGCGAGGCGGCGGATGTTGTAGACCATGGCGGCGAAGGCAAGTTCGTGGTTGGCGGCTTGTTTGCCTCGACGGGTAAATCGGCGCAGCCCGAGGCGGTCCTTCAACTGTCCGATCACCGGTTCGACGGTTGCCTGTCGCCGTCGGTAGGTGATCTGGTCCGTGCTGTGGTCGGCGAGCCGCCTGGCCATCGCCGCGATCGCAGCATCTTTACCGGTTTGGGCGGGCTGGTCAGGTCTTCTTCCGGTGGCGATCAGCCGGTCGGGGCCGGGACAGGTGAGCGCCTCGTGGGTGCAATAGCCGGCATCGGCAAGCACGATTCCGATCTCCGCGCCGTCCAAGTGCGCCGCGACGGTGGCTACCGTGTGGTCCAACATGGCGGGAAACAGCATCATGTCGTTGGTGTCGGTGGAGATCCCGGTGGCCAGGATGAGATGGTCATCGCTGACCGCCAGCTGAGCGTTGTAGCCCTGCAGATAACCCTTGCCGCGGACAAACATGAGGTGGCTGTCAGGGTCGGAAATGTTTCCGACCGGCTTCGCCGTTCGTGCCCGCCGGCCCTGCCCGGCCTTGGCATGCGCCAGCTCCTGTTCGGTCGCGGCGACCCTGGCGTCGGCGCGCCGCACCTTCACCTGCTCGTCCAGCCGCATCCGGTCAGCCCGAGGACGCCTACCCTCGCGCCGTCTGAGCTGGACATCGCGTTCCCGGGCGGCAGCCCTTCGCGCGCGGGACAGTTTCCGTTCCGCGACCGCGGTGTCCTCCGCGGCCGCCGCGGCCTTCTCCGCCTCCACCTGGCGCAGCGCCTGACGGATCCGCGCCGCCCGGTCCCGGCCCGGCCGCAGATCCTGCGGCATCTCATCGCCGGACCGGTCGGAGCCGAATTCGGCGTCTTCGGCGGCATCGATGGCGGCCGCGTCGTCGATGACATCGGCGGCCAGCTTGCGCAGAGTTTTCTCGGTGAAGTTCTTGCGCGGCGAGGCCTGTCCGGCGATCTTGGTGCCATCGATGGCCACGATCCCGACCCGGCCCAAACCGGCCCGGCTGCAGATACTCAACACCTGCCCGAACAGATCCGCCAACGCCGCCGCGTGTCGCTGCCGGAACCGGGCCACAGTGGTGTGGTCGGGCCGCTGCTGGGCCGCGATCACCCGAAACGCCACATCGGTGACACAGGCCCGCTCAATCTGTCGCGAGGAACGGACTCCCTGGCAGTAGCCATAGATCAACAGCCCGGTCAACAATCGCGGGTCGAACGCCTCCCGGCCCACCCAGCCCCGAGCGAAGCTGGCCTCGATCGCGGTCAAATCCAGCTGTTCGACCACCTCCACAACCAGCCGCGCCAGATGATCCTCCGGAAGCCAATCCCGCAAATCCGGCGGCAACAGCATTGGCTGATCCCGATCCACCGCCTTGAACTCACGCGCCATGACTCATTCTCACCAACCCACCCCAAGATGATCATGAACAACACGGATCAAAACGCAACAGGCTCAGTACGCGGCATAAGTCGCCACGTTGTTCAATCCGCTTCAATCCGCGAGTCAGGCCAGGTGCTTTAGCCGGCTGCTGGGATCGGGGGACGCTTCAGCATCCTCCAGGCTGAACGGCTTCGAATCAGAAAGTAGCTGATTCAAACGCGCGCCCCGCAGCACCCGGTATGGAAACGGTGACTGTCCAGCTCGCTCCGCAATCGCGGAACACGGCAACGCGGTGGCGCAACCGGCGATGATCACATTGCCGAACCGGCGGCCCTTCAGGGTTGATGACTCGGCGCACAGCAGCACATGGGGAAAGACCTGTCGGACGCCGGCCAGTACCCGGCGAGCGTAATCGAGTGGGCCACGATCAGTCAGATTGAGGATGATCACTCCATGATCAGAAAGGGACCGCCGAGCATCCGCGAGAAATTCCTTCGTCGTAAGCTCGGCCGGCACCCGAGCGCCAACAAACGCATCGATGATCACCAGGTCGGCGTACCCGTCGCGCAACTCGGCGATGCCGCGGCGACCGTCTGTGCCACGCACCTTGATCCCGCTGCGAATGGGTAGCGGCAGGTGTCGACGAACAAAGACAGTGAGTTCGACGTCTGGCTCGAGCACGATCTGGGCTGAGCTCGGCCGGGTGGCTGCTATGTACCGCGGAAGTGTCATTGCGGCCCCACCGACGTGCACCACACGCAACCGATGCTCCGGCTCGATCACGCTGTCCAGCACGTCAGCCAGCCGCTGCACATAGTCGAACTCCAGCCGTAGCGGATCATCAAGATCGACGTAAGACTGATCGGTCCGGCCGACCCGGAGCGTGAAAGCTCTCGGGTACGCCAGATCTGGCACCAAGAAAGTTCCATCACTGCCCGGACGCAGTACTAGGTCGGCCGCGCTCAACGCTGCTCCTGGCGTCGCGACAAGGGCAAGCGGTTGTGGCGGGGTGTAGAAACAACGTGGAAGGGAGACTCGCCATGCAACTGCGCTGGATCGACTCCAACAGTGTGAGCAACCATGATGTGGCCGATCTGCCGGCCCTGCGAGAAAAGACCGACGGATTCCTTTGGCTCGATATTCCGGAGTGGAGCGATGAGGCAGAGATGCTTCTCAAACGCGACTTCGGCTTCCATCCGATGGCGATCACCGAGAGCCGAAACCGCAACCACATTCCACGCGTTCATGTCTATCCGCACCACGTGTTCATCGTCGTGCACGCGCCTGAGATCGGCGCGAACGGTCATGTGCACTATCTCGAGCTCGATCAATTCGTCGGCGAAAACTTCCTGGTGACCATACACGGCCCGTTGAGCCCCAAGGTCCCTCTCGAGGCAGCATTACGCGAGACGCAGGCCGTGGCGGCACGGATGGATAGCAGCCGGCTGCATCCGACCTCGCCCTTCGGGCTCACCTACGCCATCGTTTCCTCCATCGCCCGCCGAGAGGCTGAGATGGTCGCCGACATCGCCCGCGATGTCGGCCTGATGGAGCAGCGAGTGATGGCTGAGGCCAACGAAGATCCGCAGAAATTTCTCAGCGAGCTCTTCGCGGCTCGACATGAGCTGCTGACCATCAAGACCATGGCGGCTCAGGGTAGTGAGATCTATCGGCGAGCAATCAAGCTGACAACCTTTGCGCCCACGGAGGGCATGGCTTTGATGAAGGACCTGCTCGACCAGTACGAGACCGTCTCACACATCAGCGATTCCCAACTCGTGTTCTTGATGGGTGTCACCGAGTTCTATCGGGCGCGTACTGACACGAAGATGACCATCGCCGCGGAGCGCCTCGCCGTCATCGCGGCTGTCACGCTTCCGATCACATCGCTCTCTTCGGTCCTTGGCATGAACGTGATCGTCAACGACTCAACGCACTGGGTAGCGCTTTCGATCTTGTTGTTGATCATGCTGGCGATGTCCCTGATCTTGCTGCGCTGGGCCCACAAGCAAGGCTGGTGGGGGTGACAAGCCGACTTGTCAGAATCTCAGCACCCCATACGGTGCTGTGATTCCGACAAGTCGTTAGGCGCTGGCGATGGCGGGTTGGGACTCCAAGATGATCAAGCCATCGCTGCTGTCATCGGCGTCGAAGGTGACAATGTCGCCCTCGCGTACCAGGCCGGACAGCACCCGTTGCGCGAGTTGATCTTCTATCGTGGTCTGGATCAGCCGGCGTAGCGGACGGGCACCGAAGACCGGGTCGAAGCCGGTAAGAGCCAGCCACTCCTTGGCCGCCGGCGTAGCCTCCACCGTGATCCGCCGATCGGCGAGCCGCTTGTTGAGCCGGGCCAGGTTGATCTCCACGATCTTGGCGAGCTCCTCGGTGCCGAGCGCGTCGAAGAGCACGACCTCGTCGAGACGGTTCAAGAATTCGGGCTTGAAGGCTCCGCGTACCACACCCATCACGGCATTCCGTTTGGTCTCGGCGTCCAGTGTCTGATCAGCTAGGAACTGCGAACCCAGGTTGGAGGTCAAGATCAAGATGGCGTTGCGGAAGTCGACCGTACGCCCCTGCCCGTCGGTCAGCCGCCCGTCATCGAGAACCTGCAGCAAGATGTTGAAGACCTCGCTATGCGCCTTCTCCACCTCGTCCAAGAGCACCACGGCGTACGGGCGGCGCCGCACGGCCTCGGTGAGCTGGCCGCCCTCCTCGTAACCGATGTAGCCGGGAGGTGCACCGACGAGCCTGGCCACCGAGTGCTTCTCGGAGTATTCGCTCATGTCGATCCTGATCATGGCCCGCTCGTCGTCGAAGAGGAACTCGGCGAGCGACTTGGCGAGCTCGGTCTTGCCGACGCCCGTCGGGCCGAGGAAGAGGAAGGATCCGGTGGGCCGGTTGGGATCGGAGATGCCGGCCCGGGATCGGCGTACGGCATCCGCCACGGCGCGTACCGCCTTCTGCTGGCCGATCAGCCGCTGCCCGATGCGCGACTCCATGGCAAGCAGCTTCTCGGTCTCGCCCTGCAGCAGCCGGCCGACCGGTATGCCGGTCCAGTTGGCCACGACCTCGGCAACGTCGTTCGGGCCAACCTCTTCGGAGACCATCGAGGGCAGTTGCCCATCGTCCTTGGCGGCTTCCTCCAGCTCCTTTTCCAGGGCGGGAATTTCGCCGTAGTTGATCTCACTGGCCTTGACCAGGTCGCCTTCCCGAAGCGCCCGCTCTGACACCACGCGCAGCTCGTCGATCTGCTTCTTCAGCTCGCCGACGCGGTTCAGACCCTGCTTCTCAGCCTCCCACCGGCCCTCGAGGGACCTGAGATCTTCCTCGACATTGGCCAGTTCCTCGGTCAACCGATGGAGCCGCTCGACGCTGCCGGTGTCGGACTCCTTCTCCAACGCCAGCTTCTGCATCTTCATCCGCTCAACGGTCCGGCGCAGCGCGTCGATCTCCACCGGCGAAGAGTCGATCTCCATCCGCAACCGGGAAGCTGCCTCATCGACCAGGTCGATCGCCTTGTCTGGCAGCCGCCGCGATGTGATGTAGCGGTTCGACAGCGTTGCCGCCGCGACAAGCGCCGCATCGGTGATCGCTACCTTGTGATGCGCCTCGTACCGCTCCCGCAACCCGCGCAAGATCGCGATGGTGTCCTCGACACTCGGTTCGTCAACGAAGACCTGCTGGAAGCGACGCTCGAAGGCTGGGTCCTTCTCGATGCGCTCGCGATACTCGTCCAGCGTGGTGGCGCCGATCATGCGTAGCTCGCCACGTGCGAGCATCGGCTTGAGCATGTTGCCCGCGTCCATCGAGGAGTCGCTCGTCGCCCCTGCCCCGACGACCGTGTGCAGCTCGTCGATGAAAGTGATGATCTGCCCGGCCGCGTCCTTGATCTCGGTCAATACAGCCTTGAGGCGCTCCTCAAACTCGCCGCGAAACTTCGACCCGGCCACCATCGATGGAAGGTCGAGCGCTACCAGGCGGCGGTTTTTCAGCGAATCGGGCACATCGCCGGCCACCAGACGTTGGGCTAAGCCCTCGACGACGGCGGTCTTGCCGACGCCAGGCTCTCCGATCAACACGGGGTTGTTCTTGGTCCGCCGGGCCAGGACCTGGACGACGCGCCGAATTTCGCTGTCCCGCCCGATGACCGGATCGAGCTTGCCGTCCCGGGCCATCGCCGTAAGGTCGACACCGTACTGATCAAGGGCAGATGAGGTTCCTTCGGCCTCTGGGCTGGTCACCCGCTTGCTGCCGCGAGCATCGTTGAAGGCGCGAGTCAACACATTGGGCTTGACGTTGAGTGCTGCCAGCACCTTCTTGGCGTCGGAATCAATGGTTGCCAGTGAGATCAACAGATGCTCGGTCGCCACGTACGCGTCACCGAGCTGCTCGGCGCGGACTTCTGCGTCCGCGAGCACCCGGGCGAACGAGCCGGAGAGA
>DASVEX010000204.1:0-49925 GCA_036380335.1 Propionibacteriaceae bacterium
CCGTGATGCGCTCTCAGACCTTCCAGCGGGCAGTGCTGACCAGGGCCGCGGCCGAGCTCGGCATCCCTGGCTTCCATCCGCACGAACTGCGCCATACCGCGGCCAGCTTGGCCATTGCCAGCGGCGCCGACATCAAGATCGTCCAGCAGATGTTGGGCCACAAGTCGGCGGTGATGACGCTCGATCAGTACGGCCACCTGTTCGGCGATCGGCTCGACATTGTGGCCGACGCAATGGAGGCAGCACGCACCTCAGCGCTCGCTGGTGGGTACCCAGTAGGTACCGGAGGGGAGGTGGTCGAATTGAGACGAGACGCGAAATAGCCTTTGACTAGGTGTCTTACCTGGTAGCCCCGACGGGATTCGAACCCGCGCTACCGCCTTGAGAGGGCGGCGTGCTAGGCCGCTACACAACGGGGCCCTAGCTGAAGATCATCAGTCTGATGAGACCGCGAAAGCCTACCAACTCCCCTTGTAGTACGGCGAATGAGAAGCTTCTACGTCGCTGGGGTACTAGGACTCGAACCTAGACTAACTGAACCAGAATCAGTCGGGCTGCCAATTACCCTATACCCCACTGGGCTTGCTGCAGGGCTGGTCGCACCGGCCCTGGCACAAGGTCAAACTTTACTGTAAGCCGAGTTTCAGCCCCAAACCCGTTCAAGCTACGCGAGTGTCAGGCCTGATTCTCCGCTTCGCTCAGGGACACGCGGGTTCGCAGTTTCATCAGCCGCGAAAGCAGGTACGCCAGCACTGCGAAAAGCGCGAAACCACCTACGTCAAACGCTGCGTCGACCCAGCCGAGTCCCTTCACCGCCCTGATGGTGGCCACTGAAGTGGTCAGCCCTGCGTACAGATACGCAAACACATTGTTGATCACATGCGCGGCGATCGCGGCTTCCAAACCACCCGTACGCCACACGAGCAGCCCGGCCAGCAGCCCAAAGATGAGCCGATCGGCAAACAGCGGCAGGTTCTGGGTGCCATGGAGCAGTGCGAACAACACGGACGACACGACCACGCCGAACCACGCCTGCGGCACCAAGCTGCCGAGCGCTTGCAGCAGGTACCCACGAAAGAAGATCTCCTCGGCGGCCGCCTGAAGCGGCGAGGTCAGCACGATCACTGCAAGGAAGGCCCAGAAACCCTCTTGGGGGTTGATCGAGAGAGGCTTGCCCACAGTCGTGGACAGCAGCATCACCCCATTCAGCACGACGACGGCGATCGCCAGCGATCCGAACAGGTAGCGCCAGCGGAGCCGCGGCTGGACCGAGGAAAGCCATCTCGGCTTCATCTGATGAATTGCTGCCATCAGCCCCCAGGCGACGGGGATCAGAGCAGCTAGCCCGAGGTTCACCGACAGCATCCCGATCGGCAGTTCGAACGCGAAGGCCTTTGCGAAGTACTCCCGATACGACTGATTGCCAGCCGTGGTGGCCCAGAACAGCGTCACGAGGGCCTGGCTCACGACTGAGGTGATGAGTAGGAAGAGAGCGAGGCCCACGACCACACCGAGCACCGAACGCCACCAGACATACGATTCGCCGCGCAGGATCTGCGGGTAGGTGGCGCCATCTGGCGGCAGCGCGGCCCGGTCCACATCCAAAGGCGCCGCATTCGACGGCGACGGCTTCGATGGCTTGCGGCTCTCAGTCGGTTGCGGCTTCGTGCGTGGCAGTGGCTCGGCACTCCCAGTGCGTACCGCAGGATTGCCGGACCTGCTCCGCATTTTGGAGCTGGTGCGATCCGGGACAGCCGACTTCTTCTGCTTGGTCACGATTTCAGCGCTTTGGTCTTGCTACTCCAGTGTCGCCCCGACCGGGACTCGATCCGGCAATCTCCGGCTCACCCAGTTCGGCGAGCGCTGCCGCGATCCGTGCGAGCGTGGACACTCGGCCAAGCAGCTCGATGGACTCGAAGAGCGGCGGTGAGATTCGGCTGCCCGTGATTGCTGCCCGTACTGGACCGAACGCGAGCCGCGGTTTCAGTCCCAGATCTTCGACCAGCGCCGTACGCAATGCCGCCTCGACACTGGCATGATCAAACTCCGGCACGGCAGTCAGTGCGTCGTACGCCGCTCTCAGCGTTGGTACGGACTCCGCCGACAGCCCGGCGTCTGCCGCGATGGTGATCTTGTCATCAGCCAGGAAGAGAAAGGCCAGCAAACTCACCGCTTCGGAAAGTGTGTTGATGCGCTCCTGAATCAGTGGGGTAGCCGCCGCAAGCCTCTCGTGCTCTCCAGGGCGCGCCGGGTGACCGATAAGTCCCGCGGCAGCAAAGAACGGTATGAGGTTCGCGGTGAGCTCGTCCGAAGGCAGCAGCCGGATGTGCGCGGCGTTGATGGCCTCGCACTTCCGGGCGTCAAAGCGGGCCGGATTGGCGTTGACCCGCCGGATGTCGAAAGCTTCGACCATCTCGGCAATGGCGAAAACGTCGCGGTCCTCAGCGATCGCCCAGCCGAGTAGGGCGAGGTAGTTCAGAAGCGCCTCCGGCAGGTAGCCCTTTTGCTGATATTCGGCGAGGCCGGATCCCTTATCTCTCTTGGACAGTCGCCGGTTGCCCTCGCCCAACACCGTCGGCAGGTGGCCGAAGGCCGGGGTGCGTCCGCTGCCGACCCCAATTTGGGACAGCGCGTCGTAGAGCACGATCTGGCGTGGCGTTGACGGCAGCAGGTCCTCCCCCCGGAGCACGTGAGTGATCTCCATCAACGAGTCGTCGAGGGGGTTGACCAGCGTATAGAGCGGTTCACCATTGCTCCGCACAATGACGTAGTCAGGCACGTGCGCGGCCGCAAACCGCACCGGCCCACGGACCAGGTCGTCGAAGGCAATATCTTCCTCGGGTACCCGCATCCGTACCACCGACGGAACTGACAGCGCGTCTAGTTCCGCGATCCGCTGCTCGCTGAGGTTGCGACAGAACCCGTCGTAGCCCGACGGCGCGCCCGCTGGCCGAGCCGCTTCCCGCGCCTCGATCTCTTCCCGGGTGCAAAAGCATCGATACGCCAGCTTGGCCGCGAGCAACTTGCCGACGATCTCCCGATAGATGTCACCCCGCTCGGTCTGGATGTAGGGGCCGTACGGGCCGCCAACCAGCGGTCCCTCGTCCCAATTCAGGCCCAGCCAGCTGAGCGAATCGTAGAGGCCCTGGTATGACTCCGCGAGATTCCGCCCCGCATCGGTATCCTCCACCCGCAGCACGAAGGTTCCCCCGTAGTGCCTGGCGAACACCCAGTTGAACAAGGCGCTGCGTACGTTGCCGACATGTAGGTTGCCCGTCGGAGACGGGGGAAACCGTACGCGCACCTGATCGGGTGCCAGGTCGCCGAGCACATCCGAGTCATCACGGGCTTTGGTATTGCTGTCGGTCACTGCTCCGCCTCGTTCGGTGGCTCATCCGGTTCCGCGCTCACGACCGGGTTGGTGAGGGTGCCGATTCCCTCGATGTCGACACTGACCACTTGTCCCGGCAGCATAGGTCCGACGCCGGATGGCGTACCGGTCAAGATCACATCGCCCGGCAGCAGTGTGGTGTAGGAGGAGATGTAGGCCACTAGCTCCGGGACCGTGAAGATCATGTCTTTGGTGTTGCCGTCCTGGCGCTGCTCGCCGTCCAGTGTGGTGCGAATCGCGAGTGCTGCAACCTCATCGAGCTGCTGATGTGTGGTGATCCAGGGGCCAAGCGGGCAGAACGTGTCGTAGCCCTTGGCACGCGCCCATTGCCCATCGGTCCGTTGCAGATCACGAGCGGTGACGTCGTTGGCGACGGTATAGCCGAAGATGACCTCGGGTACCCGGGCAACCGGGACATCTTTGCAAATCCGGCCGATCACGACGGCCAGCTCGCCTTCATAACTCACCTCTCGGCTAGCGGCCGGGTAGATGATGGGCTCTCCCGGCCCGATCACCGACGTGTTCGGCTTGAAGAAGGTGAGCGGAGTTTGCGGTACTTCCTCGCCCATCTCGGCTGCGTGCACGGCATAGTTTCGGCCGGCGGCGACGATCTTGCTCCGCGGAATCACCGGCGCCAACAGACGAACGGCATCGAGTTCCCTGCGCTCCCCCGTCAGCTTGACCGTCATGGCCATCGGATCGCCGGTCAAGACCGACACGGTGTCGGGATAGCGCCCACCGTCCTCCGCAAGTTCGACGACTCCGTACTGCGGGTCTCCGCCAGCGGCGAAACGGGCAATGCGCACCGGCCAAGCGTAGCCATGTGCCACCCCCGGATCGCGCGCCGCCGTGCTGAGGAGCAGTGAGCAGACACGCTTTTCGTCTGCGAGCGACGACGAAGTGGGCGGCCTCACCGCGCGATCCGCGCCAGCGATGTTCGCGCCGCCGATCTGGAGGAGGAGCCGACGAAACCCGTCGAGGACAGAGTTGATTCTTCGTCATAGCGGTTTCGTCGGATGCGACGAAGACGGCGGCTCCCAAGCGAACATCGCAGCGAGCGGAGCGAGCAAATAGACAGAGCGAGCTTGACGAGCGAAGCAATTGAACACGGATCGCGCGCCGCCGTGCCGAGGAGGAGTGAGCGGACACGCTCTTTGTCTGCGAGCGACGACGAAGTAGGCGGGCTCCAGAGCGCGATCCGCGCTGAGCGAGCTTGACGAGCGAAGCAATTGAACACGGCATACTTCGGTGCATGAGCGCCGCGGACATTCCCACTGAGGCAGCGGCATTCCACGCGGTAGACCTGATCCGCACCAAGCGCGACGGCGGCGAACTGAGCGATGCGCAGATCGACTGGTTGATCACTGCATACACCGCAGACCAGGTCGCCGATGAGCAGATGGCCGCGTTCGCCATGGCGGTGCTGTTCCGCGGGCTGAACGGACGTGAGCTGAACCGCTGGACCCAGGCCATGATCAACACCGGAGACCAGCTGGACTTTTCTGACGTCTCCAGGCCGAAGGTGGACAAGCACTCGACGGGCGGGGTGGGCGACAAGATCACGCTGCCGCTAGCACCGCTGGTCGCCGCTTGCGGAGTGGCGGTACCGCAAGTCTCTGGGCGCGGGCTCGGCCACACAGGTGGGACGCTGGACAAGCTTGAATCAATTCCTGGCTGGCGGGCGTCGCTGACCTATGAGGAGATGCGGCGTCAGCTGAGCGATGTTGGTGCGATGGTCTGCGCGGCTGGACCGGGGCTGGTGCCCGCCGACATGAAGCTCTATGCACTGCGAGACGTGACGGGCACTGTCGAGTCAATCCCCTTGATTGCTTCCTCGATCATGAGCAAGAAACTTGCGACGATCTGCGACGCTCTCGTGCTGGACGTCAAGGTTGGGTCGGGCGCCTTCATGAAGACGCTCGAGTCGGGCCATGAACTCGCACAAACGATGGTTGAGATCGGCGAAGCCGCTGGGGTGAGCACGATGGCGCTGCTGACCGACATGTCGACTCCGCTTGGGTTGACTGCGGGAAACGCCTTGGAGGTTTCCGAATCCGTCGAAGTGTTGGCCGGCGGTGGCCCTCCCGACGTGGTTGAGCTCACTATCGCCCTGGCCCGGGAAATGATCACCGCGGTGGGACGGGATGATCATGAGCCGGCAGATCTGCTGGCGTCTGGCGCGGCTATGGACGTGTGGCGTTCCATGATCAAGGCGCAAGGCGGCAATCCTGACGCGGACCTGCCGACTGCGCGCGAAACCGACGTGATCACCGCGGAGCGGGATGGGGTGCTGCAGTCCCTAGACGCGCTGGCAGTGGGTGAGGCGGCCTGGCGGCTCGGAGCTGGCCGCGCGCGCAAGGAGCACGCCGTGCAACCGGGAGCCGGAGTGGTGTTGCACGCCAAGCCCGGCGCACGCGTACGGGCGGGTCAGCCGCTGCTCACCTTGCACACCGATACGCCAGAACGCTTCAGTCGGGCGCGCGAGTCGCTTCAGGGCGCCTACACCATCGGCGACACCGCGCCGGCCGCGCGGGCTCTGATCCTTGATCGCATTGCCTAGCCCGACATGTCAGCGTTTCAGCGGGCTATAACAAGCTGAGACGCTGACAATTCGGGTTCGTCGTCGGCGTGGATCAATCCGTAGAGGTACGCATCGCAGAGTGCTTCCCAGGAAGCCTCGATGATGTTCTGGCCGACCCCGACGGTGGTCCAGGCGCTGAGACCGTCGGTAGTCTGGATGAGCACCCGTACGGTCGCGTCGGTGCCGTGGCCCTGATCAAGGATTCGGACTTTGTAGTCGATCAGTTCGAGCTTTTCTACCGCCGGGTACGCCGGGCGCAGCGCATTGCGTAAGGCGTGATCGAGAGCATTGACCGGACCGTTTCCCTCGCCCACCACTCGCTGACTCTGCCCCTTGGCGGTCAGCCGTACTGTGCACTCGGTGTCGGTCTCTTGGCCATGTGTCGACTGGGTGAAGACGCGCCAGGAATGCACCTGGAAGTACTCGGACAGCTGCCCAAGCTCCCGCCGCAGCAGCAGCTCGAAGCTGGCATCCGCTGCCTCGTAGGTGTACCCGGCTGCTTCAGCATCCTTCACCCGGTCGGTGATCCGGGCCGCGAGTTCGCGGTCGGACAGGTCGAATCCCAACTCCTCACCCTTGATCTGGATGTTCGCCCGACCCGCCATTTCGGAGACAAGCATGCGCATGTCATTGCCGACAAGGGCAGGGTCGATGTGCTGGTAGAGGTTGGGATCCACTTTGATCGCGCTGGCGTGCAGCCCCGCCTTGTGGGCGAAGGACGACAAGCCAACATAAGGCTGACGAGCGCTCGGTGGAACGTTCGTCACCTCTGCGATGGCGTGCGCGAGGCGGGTTGCCTCCCGCAGCGAGCCGGCCGGAAGCAGCGGCCAGCCGTACTTGAGCTCGAGATTGGCGATCACTGACAACAGCTCGGCGTTGCCGGTGCGCTCGCCGTAGCCGTTGACTGTGCCTTGCACATGCATGACGCCGGCGTCCACTGCAGCCAGTGCGTTGGCAACGGCACAACCGGAGTCGTTGTGGGTGTGGATGCCCAACGGGACGCCGACCTCGTTCGCCGCTGTCACGATCTCCCCGATCCACGGTGGCAACATGCCGCCGTTGGTGTCACAGAGCACTACGACCTCGGCACCTGCCTCCGCTGCGGCGCGTACGGCCTCCAGTGCGTACGCCGGATTCTCGCGGTATCCATCGAAGAAGTGCTCGCAGTCGACGAAGACCCGCTGGCCCTCGGCGCGTAGATGCCGCACGGTGTCGGAGATCATCGCCAAGTTCTCGGCCAGGGTGGTGCGCAGCGCTTGCTCGACATGCCGGTCGTGACTCTTCGCCACGATGCACGCGATCGGCGCTCGTGAGTCCCGGACGGCCGCCGTCATTGGGTCATCGGCGGCTTTCATCCCGACCCGTCGGGTAAAGCCGAAAGCCACCAGCTCGGCATTCCGCAATCGCAGAGCTCCGTCAGCCATGGCGGCGAAGAAGGAGGTGTCGTTCGGATTGGCGCCCGGCCAACCACCCTCGATGAACCCGACGCCCAGCTCGTCAAGCAAGGCCGCAATCGTGAGTTTGTCGGGCACCGAGAGGTTGAGACCCTCCTGCTGCGAACCGTCGCGCAGCGTGGTGTCGAAGACATGAAACTCGGCGGGTTTGGGCCTTAGCTGGGAAGACATTCGATCCTCTTAGTCGATTTGCTTGGATGTCCTGGTTTGTCCTGGCATGAAAAAACCTCCCGTGTATGGACAGGAGGTTGCGCGCGCCGAACGGTGCTCAGCGCGCTAACAAATAATCACCGCCAGGAACCGCATGCCCACAGTGTTCCCCAGATCTGACGAAATTGCCAGCTGGTACGCCGAGTCGTCAGCGTCTGTGGTGGCCAGAGCAGCCACCGACGCTGAGAATCGGCGGCCGTTACAAGACGCGGCGGAGCCAGCCGTACTTATCGTCCGCACGGCCGTACTGGATGTCCTGCAGCCGTTGACGAATCGCGAGGGTGGTCTCGCCACTCGCACCCGAGCCGACCTGATAGCTGCCGGTCTCGTTTTTCAGCGTCCCGATGGGAGTTGCGACTGCGGCCGTGCCGCAGGCAAAAAGCTCAGTCACCTTCCCCGATCCGATACCGTCCAGCAGTTCGTCAATACCGATTCGGCGCTCGACCGGAGTCAGCCCGAATTCAGCGGCTAGCGTCAAGATCGAATCACGAGTGACGCCCTCCAGGATCGAGCCGGTGAGCTCGGGGGTGATCAATTCGTTGTCGGTGGTGATCAGATAGACGTTCATGCCGCCCAGCTCTTCCAACCAGCAGTGCTCGGCGGCGTCTGCAAACATCACTTGGTCGCATCCATGGTCGAACGCCTCCTGCTGCGGTAGCAGGCTCGCCGCGTAATTGCCGCCGCATTTCGCCGCGCCAGTGCCGCCCGGCGCCGAGCGCGAATACAGCGTCGAGATCCAGATGCTGATCGGCTGCACGCCGGAGGCAAAGTAGGAGCCGGCGGGGCTGGCGATGCAGCAATAGGTGACGCGCTTCGCGGGGCGTACGCCGAGGAACGCCTCGGTGGCGAACATGAACGGCCGAAGGTAGAGGCTCTGTTCGGGGGCCGTTGGCACCCACGCAATGTCGGCCGCGATCAACTCATCAATGCTGCAGAGAAAGTCTTCGGCCGGCAGCGCCGGAAGCGCGAGCCGTTGAGCCGAGCGGACCATTCGTCCGGCGTTTTGGTCGGAGCGGAAGGTCCAGATCGTGCCGTCGGCGTGCCGGTACGCCTTCAGGCCCTCGAAAACCTGCTGGGCATAGTGCAACACCGCAGTCGCAGGGTCGAGTGAAAAAGGTCCATAAGGCACGATCGCCGAATCGTGCCATCCATCAGCAGCCGTCCAGGTTGCTACCGCCATGTGATCGGTGAAGTGCATCCCAAATCCGGGATCGGCCAGTATCGCGGCGCGCTCGCTCTGACTGTGCGGCTTCGGGTTGGCCCGGAGTTCGAAATGAAGGCTCACATCTGTCGCTTTCCGTCGCGGTGTGGGCCAAGACCCGCACCTGTGCTCCTGGCGGTCACGCTACCGCCAGCGCCCTGAGATCTGATCGCAGCCGTGATTCCGCGGCAGCTACGATGCGCCGGTGACTCACGTACGTACCAACCCTGAAGCCGCTGTTCGTCCCACGGTCCGGCCGCAGACTGCTGGAGCCTTTACCTTGGCAGTGATCGGCGGGGACGGGATTGGCCCAGAGGTAGTCGCGGAAGGGCTCAAGGTGCTCGATGCCGTGACTGGACCTGGCGTCTTCGCACCGACCAGCTACGACCTCGGAGCCAACCGCTGGCAGCGGACGGGCGAGGTGTTGCCGGACTCGGTTCTGGATGAGCTCGCCGATACGGACGTGATCTTGTTCGGTGCCGTCGGCGCCGCTCCCGGCGCGACCGACGTACCCAGCGGACTGCTGGAACGCGGCCTGCTGTTGAAGCTGCGCTTCGCGTTCGAGCACTACGTGAATCTCCGGCCGAGCCGGCTCTATCCGGGCGTACCGACCCCACTCTCCGATCAGCTGATCACCGGCAAAAACATCGACTTCGTCGTCGTGCGCGAGGGAACCGAAGGCCTCTACTGCGGCAATGGCGGCCTGGTGCGCGCTGGAACCCCGCAGGAAATTGCGACCGAGGTGAGCGTGAACACCGCGTACGGGGTGGAGCGAGTCATCCGCGACGCATTCGACCGCGCGACAAGGCGCCGCAACAAGATCACATTGGTCCACAAGCACAATGTCCTCGTCAATGCCGGTGGGCTGTGGAACCGAGTGTTCAACGCGGTCGCGGCTGACTATCCCGCGGTCGCCACCGACTATCTGCATGTTGATGCCGCGACGATCTTCCTGGTCACCGACCCGGCACGCTTTGACGTCGTCGTGACCGACAACCTCTTCGGTGACATCCTTACTGATCTTGCTGCGGCCGTCACCGGCGGAATCGGCCTCGCGGCAAGCGGCAACATCAACCCGGACCGTCGCTTTCCTTCGATGTTCGAGCCCGTCCATGGGTCGGCTCCCGACATCGCCGGGCAGGGCATTGCCGACCCGACGGCGACCATCCTCTCTGTGGCACTGTTGCTGGATCACTGTGGACTCTCCGAAGAAGCGACGCGGATCGAACGAGCCGTCGTCGCGGATATCGCGGCGCGCGCGCCTGGGCGGACCCGAACGACGAGCGAGATTGGTGACGCGGTCGCGGCGGCGGTTTGATTCTCCGCTCGACCGCTAAACGACCGGCCTTCTAAAGCAGCTCAGCCGGCGTCGCCAGCCTTGTGGGCTCGCGCCTGGAGAATCGCGGGTACGACCGAGTGTTCCTTACGGGCACGTCTCCGAGGATGGTCGGCGTGCACCTGATGCCGACGGTCGGCGGCGACCGTCCATACGTCCGGATACATGTCGTACATGAGCTGTCCTGAGCTTGTCGATGGGAGGTTTCCCACGAATCGGTGAACCGATGCAAGAAAATAGTAGGACGCCCGACTATCTTGTGCCCATCTATTTAGCTCGTCTGTTCCACATCGTGGAACACACAACCGGAACGGCGCTGGTAGCAACGCACGTGCACGTGCGTTGCGTACGCGATACACAGGTTGCAACGCGTGTATCGCGTCAGGAGCGGACGTGCACGTGCGTTGCTGACGCAGCTGGTCCGCTCGTCTATTCCACATCGTGGAACCCGGGACCCCTGTGGGCATTACTGCCAGACTGTTGAAGTGAGCGCCCCTCCCGAGTTGCCCGAGCTGGTGATCAGGGCACTTCGCCTGTCGTTGGAGCGCGGCTACATGCAGGCATCGCGTACCGAGACCGGCCGATTGCTTGCCGCGTTGGCAGCTACTCGGACCGGAACGATCGCGGAGTGCGGGACCGGATGTGGAGTTGGTGCAGCCTGGTTGCGGAGCGGAGCGCCGAAGACTACTCGGGTGATCACCGCCGAGCTCGACCCGGAGCTGGCGCACGGGGTGATGGATATGTTCGCCGGTGACGACATCGACGTCATGCATGCGGACTGGAGCAGCCTCGCCGAGCACGCGCCCTTCTCGCTGATCTTCATGGACGCCACCAGCGCGAAAGGCTGGCCCAGAGAACGGATCGTCGAACTAGTTCGGGAGGGCGGCATGATCGTTTTGGACGACTTCACTCCCTGCCCGACGTGGCCACCTCTCGAGGGTGGTCGAGTGGATACCTTACGTCTGGACTGGCTGTCCGACGAACGCTTCACGAGCGTTGACGTGATGGTCGCCGAGGACACATCAGTGGTGATCGCCGTCAAGAAGTAGCCGGCGCCGCTGCCGTAACATTTGTGATCAAATCGATGCCGCAGGTTTATATACGGCGGCTACATCCCTCGGGCACCCTTAGCCTATGTCCAGGAGACGCCCTCGGCCTGGAACCGTCCGGCCGCACAAATTCTTGCGCGTGCTTGCTGGCATGATCTTGATGCTTGGGTCGGTAGCCGTCACTTTGGCGATTCTTGTCCAGTACGCCGGCGGGTGGGGCGTGCCCTATTTCAGCTTCACGACAGATCGCGGCTCGACCTGCAAGAACGAACTCGCTGGCTACACCTGCTCACCGATGACTCTCGCCGACGTGGAGTACTTCGGCGACGTCAACCTTCCCGACGATAGTTCCGTGGTCGCCGGACGCTACCACGCAACTCACGACTACCAGATGGAAGCAGTGATCGACGTACCGTCGGTCTCCTCCGATCAAGCACTGACGGAGCTGAATCAGGCGTTCGGCAAGTGCATCCATGAGCTTCCTGCGCCCATCAACACCGAGGGGATGCATCACCCCTGCGTAATGGCGAACGAGGACGCCCTCGACGAATCCGATGAACCGAGCGGTCGGCTCTATATGATCGGCACCGCCGTTCGCACCGATGGCTCCCGCGTCATCGGCATCGTGATCAAGTCCCGGTAGTCGAGACTAGCGGGCGGCTGTGCCCTCGACGTAGTCGTCGTCGTGGGTCTTGACCCAGGACATGAGATCTCGCAGCTCACGACCGACGCCCTCGATCGGATGCTTCTCCGCGGCTTCCCGGAATGCTGTGAACTCGGGCGCTCCCGCATCTTGATCATTGATGAAGCGAGCGGCGAACGAGCCGTCCTGGATGTCGGCCAGCACGCCCTTCATGCTCTCCCGAACGTGGTCGTCGATGATCCGCGGCCCGGAGACGTAGTCCCCGTACTCTGCCGTGTCGGAGACACTCCAGCGCTGCTTCGCAATGCCGCCTTCATACATCAGGTCCACGATCAGCTTGAGCTCGTGGAGGCACTCGAAGTAGGCCACTTCGGGCTGGTAGCCGGCCGCCGTGAGGGTGTCAAAACCAGCTGTGACCAGTGCGGATACGCCGCCGCAGAGCACGGCCTGCTCGCCGAACAGATCTGTCTCGGTCTCTTCGGTGAATGTTGTCTTGATGCCACCGGCACGCAACCCACCAATAGCTTTCGCGTACGAGAGCGCTAGCTCCCACGCCTTGCCGGAGGCGTCCTGCTCAATCCCCACGAGCACCGGTACGCCGCGACCTTCGGAGTACTCGCGACGGACCAGGTGACCCGGACCCTTGGGCGCGACCAGCGCAACATCAACACCCTCTGGAGGCTTGATGTAGCCGAAGCGAATGTTGAAGCCGTGGCTGAAGAACAGCGCATCGCCGGGAACGAGGTTCGGCTCGATCGCCGTAGCGTAAACCTTGCGCTGCGCCGGATCCGGCGTCAGCACCATGATCAGGTCGGCTTCCTCGCATGCCTCGTACGGGGCCAGCACACGAAGGCCCTGGGCCTCCGCCTTCGCACGGCTCTTGCTGCCTTCCGGCAGACCGACGCGTACGTCCACGCCGGAGTCGCGCAGCGACAATGCGTGGGCATGGCCCTGGCTGCCGAATCCGAGCACGGCGACATTGCGCCCCTGGATCAACGACAGGTCGGCATCTCCGTCGTAAAACATCTCTGCAGGCACTTCGTAGTTCTCCCTTGCGTGAGTTGGTGCTGGTGAAAGTTAGCGCACGGCGGCTGCGGCCTTGACGGCGCCCTAAGACAAGCTCGGGGCACATGTCACAGGCTAGAGATGCATCTAACACAGGCTCGCGGCGCGCAGCTAGCCAGTGCGAACGGCCTTGAGGCGCTCGGTGCGCTGGTTGCGATCAGTAAGGGATCGATTGCCCCGGCCTAGAGCGACGAGGCCGGACTGGACGAGCTCACGAATCCCATAGGGCTCCAGGAGGTCGAGCAGCGCCGCCAGCTTTGGCGGGCTTCCGGTGGCCTCGACGGTGATGATCTCTGCCGTGAGGTCGACCGCCTTGGCACCGAAGAGTCCGATGATCTCGATCAGCTGACTGCGAGTCTCCGCAGTCGCCCTGACCTTGACTAGCACGAGCTCGCGGCGTACTGCGCTGTCCTCCAGCTCAACGATCTTGAGCACCTCGATCAACTTGTTGAGTTGTTTGGTGATCTGTTCCAAAACAACGTCCTCGACATTGACCTGGAGGGTCATTCGCGACATCTCCGGCGATTCGGTTGGCCCGACCGCGAGGGACTCGATGTTGTAGCCGCGCCGCGAGATCAGGCCCGCAATTCGGGCCAGGACTCCGGGCTTGTTCTGGACGAGAACGCTCAGGGTGTGCGTGCTGGGACTTGTGGCCATTACAGCTCCTCCTGGTCCCACTTCGGCGCCATGTCGCGCGCAACCTTGATCTCGTCGTTGCTGGTACCCGCGGCAACCATCGGCCAGACCATAGCGTCCTTGTGCACGACGAACTCCACCACGACAGGCACATCGTTGATCGAGTTCGCCTTCTCGATAACCGTGTCGACATCCGACGGATCCTCGGCTCGCAGACCGACGCAGCCCATCGCTTCAGCGAGCTTTCCGAAGTCGGGGATCCGGTTGGTCTTGAGGTCTGTGTTGGAGTAGCGGCCTTCGTAGAACAGGGTCTGCCACTGCCGCACCATGCCGAGACTCTGATTGTTGATCACCGCGATCTTGATCGGGATCCCCTCCAGGGCGCAGGTCGTGAGTTCCTGGTTGGTCATCTGGAAGCAGCCGTCTCCGTCGATTCCCCACACGATCTTGTCGGGTACGCCGACCTTGGCGCCCATCGCCGCGGGCACGCAGTACCCCATGGTGCCCAGGCCGCCTGAATTGAGCCAGCGACCCGGCAGTTCCCACGGCAGGTAGTGCGACGCCCACATCTGGTGTTGCCCCACGCCAGCCGCATAGTAGGCGTCCGGGCCGGTAATCTCACCGATCCGCTTGATCACATGCTGTGGCGACAGGCTGCCGTCCTCGGGCTCGTCATAGCCGGTTGGGTAGCGCCGCTTGAGATCTTGTAAGTAGTTGGCCCACTCGTCGATCGCCAGTGGACGCTCCCGCTTGAGCAGACTGATCAGCTGCGAGATCACCTCTTTGCAGTCACCCACGATGGGCACATCCGCGACCCGGTTCTTGGAGATCTCGGCCGGGTCGATGTCGGCGTGGATGACCTTGGCCAGCGGAGCAAAGGTGGACAACTTGCCGGTGACCCGATCGTCGAAGCGGGTGCCAAGCGCGATCAGCAAGTCACTACGCTGCAAAGCTCCGACTGCGGCGACTGTGCCATGCATGCCTGGCATGCCCAAATTCTGCGGGTGGCTGTCGGGAAATACACCGCGGGCCATCAGCGTCGTGATCACAGGGATTCCGGTGAGCTCCGCAAGCTCCTTCAGCTCCGACCAGGCGCGAGCCTTCACCACACCGCCACCGACATACAGCACTGGTCGGCGCGACTCGGCAATCAGCTGGCTTGCTTCACGGACCTGCTTGCCGTGCGGCCTGGTCACTGGGTGGTATCCCGGAAGATCCAGCTGCCGCGGCCATTCGAATCGTGTCCGCGCCTGCAGAGCGTCCTTGGCGATGTCGACCAGCACGGGTCCCGGGCGGCCGGTGCCGGCGATGTGGAACGCCGACGCTATCGCTGGGGCGATGTCCGCAGGATTGGTGATCAAGAAGCTGTGCTTGGTGATCGGCATGGTGATGCCGCGGATATCGGCTTCCTGAAACGCATCGGTGCCGATGGCCGCGCTGGCCACCTGGCCGGTGATAGCCACGATCGGCACCGAGTCCATGTGTGCGTCCGCGATCGGCGTCACGAGATTGGTTGCGCCAGGACCGGAGGTTGCCATGCACACGCCGACCTTCCCAGTCACCATGGCATAGCCTTCGGCCGCATGGCCGGCGCCCTGCTCGTGGCGCACCAGAATGTGCCGGACCTTCTCGGAGTCGTACAGCGGGTCGTACGCGGGAAGGATCGCGCCACCTGGAATCCCGAATACCACGTCTGCCCCTACGCGCTCGAGCGACCTGACGAGAGACTGCGCTCCGGTCAGCTCATCGGCTCTGTCGTTGTCAGACATTTCGGGTCTCCTTGCCCTGATAAATCCCGCCCGTTAGATTTCCGATCTTTTTGGGGGGACTTCCGTTGTGGATGCTACGCCTGC
Source organism: Propionibacteriaceae bacterium (assembly GCA_036380335.1). Classification (GTDB taxonomy): domain Bacteria; phylum Actinomycetota; class Actinomycetes; order Propionibacteriales; family Propionibacteriaceae; genus Microlunatus. Next base: position 15,420 of record DASVEX010000204.1, read on the forward strand.
GACCGCAGGTCTCCGCGCCAACAAAAAACCCCCGCTGCTGATGCAGACGAGGGAGCGTGTCGGTGGATTGAGCTGTGCTCAGCCGACACGCTGACGTACGAGGAGAATGGTTCCTGCAATGCGCACGCCGCAACAATAGCCCCCGCGCGTGGCAGACCAATTAGCCGTGGCGCGGTGTCTTGCGATCCGGATGGACGCTCGGATGCCCTAGTAAAGGGGTGCTTTCGGCGACGTAGTGTCGGTGAATGGGCCGTGCCCTGCTCGCCGCACTCTCTTTGATCGTTCTCGGTCCTTGCTGCTCTCCCCCGCCGCCGGGCTCGCCAGATGCCGACTGGTCAACCTTGGCGAGGAGTACGCCATCGGCGGGGAGCGGCAACACTCCTGCTCCCTCACCAGGCCGGACAGCAGCTTCCAGTCCCCAACAGTCAGCCACTCCGCGACCCTCCATGGACGCCCGTGCCGCCATGCGGGACATCGTCCACTTGGCTGAGGACATCGGCCCGCGGGAAGCAACCTCTCGCAACTTCGCCGAAGCGGCAACATTTGTCGAAACCCGCTTCGAGCGTCTCGGCTATCACGTCAGGCGGACCAAGGTGCGGGTGCCCGCCGGCAATTCCTGGGGCACGCCGGTACGCCGCGGGACCTCCGTCAACGTGATCGCCGAACGGAAGGGTTTCGACGCGACCGAGCCGTACGTCGTGGTCGGCGCCCACCTGGATACCGTGCCGGTGGCGCCGGGCGCGGAGGACAACGCGTCCGGAATCGCGGTCATGCTCCAGCTGGCCGAGATGGTGAGCCAGCAGCCGGCGGCACTGCCGGTGCAGTTCATCGCGTTCGGCGCGGAAGAACCGCGCGGCAGTGGTGATGCCCTGCACCACTTCGGCTCACGGCAGCACGTGGCCGAACTGAATCGCTCCGAACGTCACGCGGTCCAGGCCATGGTGTCCCTGGACCGGGTCGGCGTACCCGCCAGCTACGTACCGGTCTGCACGGCGAACAGCAACGGCAATCGGGTCCGCGACGCTGTACGAGCGGCGGCGCGTCGCGCCGACATTCCCACCCGAACCTGCACCAACTACACGAGCGACCACTGGTCGTATGCAAAGGCTGGGATTCCGGCCGTCCGGCTCGGCAGTATTCCGTATGCCGGCTATCACTCTCGAGGCGACGTGCCTCGGGTCGTCGACCGGCGTCAGCTCGATCGGGTTGGCCGGACGATGTGGGCGTGGTTGCGATCACTCAACTAGCGCCAGGACTTATGAGGTCAGCGCAAACGGACCGCGGCTGGTCTGCCAGACATCGCCCAGGATGCCCTCCGCCCGACTGCCCCGAATGAGCCGAGGGGCAAAAGCCGCGTCGATCACGTACGGCACAGGTTCGACCGCTCTCACGGTGTCTCCCCAGATCACGATCTCTAGAAAGATCCCCTCCCGGGTCTTGGTCTGGAAGTCCATATCGAAGACGAAGTTGCCCAGCGAATGCACGACCACTGCAGACCCAGCCATCTCCCAGCCCTGGACCCAGTGCGGATGCCCCCCGATCACCAGATCCGCTCCGGCATCCGCAAACGCCTGCGCGGCCAGTCGCTGGCTTGGCTCGGGACGATGGGTGTACTGAGTGCCCCAGTGCGTCAGCACGATCACGACGTCAACCTGCTTGTCGAGTGCCCGGATGTCTGAGGTGATACGCCGCAGCGCCGAACGGTCCAGCGGTCCGGTACGCGGTGGCATGTTCAAGCGATTGGTGCCGGCCTTTGCGCGCGTGGCCGCCGGGCTCTCGCCGATTGAGTCGACAGCCACGAAGCCGACCCGTACGCCGTCGCGTTCCATGATCACCGGACGGCTGGCCTGCGCCAGATCGCGCCCAGCTCCGACGGTGTCGATCTTGGACTTGGCGAAGCTCGCCAAAGTCTGGCGCAAGGCGCGGTCGCCGTAGTCACCCACATGGTTGTTAGCCAGGGAGAGCAGATCGAATCCGGCGGCTCGTAGCCCAGCGGTGACCCGTGGGCTGGATGCAAAGGAGTCGCCTCCCTGGGTGGGTGAGCCGGCGGTAGACAGGGTCGACTCGAAGTTGCCGACGGTGATCTCGGCACCAGCCAACCGCTTGGCAAGCGGCTTGAGCGGCGCACCTGGATCGGCTCGGTGACGATCGCCGACCCGGCGCCCCAACATGATGTCGCCAACAGCGGCGATCGTGGTGACTTCAGGCACGGGGCCTGCGGAGGCCGTACGGAGCGGATAGCGCTGTGGTTCTCGGAGCGGATGTCGACCGCCGACCGTCAGCACGCGTACTCGCGGATCCACGGCGCCGGCCGGGACGATACCGAGCACGTTCGCGTTTCCCCGAACCGCACGAAGCACGTCACCTGCCCGCCGGTCGCTGGTGGTGAGAACTCGCATCTGGCCACCTGATTGCCCGATGGCTGACCACCGGGTAGCTCCTGACGCGACCACTCGACGTGCATCGGCAAGTCGTACGTCAGCCGTTGGGCGGGTGGCGTTTACCACAAGCGCCAATGGCATCGAATTGGTCGACGAGGGCTCGTGCCTGCCGGTTGTCGGCGTTTGCTTGGGTGAAGGAGAACTGGGCACCGGCGAGGATGTAGCCGATTCCGGCGTCCGCTGTTTTGCCTGCTCCGATGCCTGACAACCGGTGAGTATTGCCACGACCAGGGCGGCCGCTCCCGCTTGCGCCCTCATTCCGCCAGCGTAGGTGGCTACCGCCCTCCCTCATTCGCTCTTAGGGTGCCGCGTCCTTGTCAGCGCGCCTTGCAGGCACGCCCCTCACCGTTCGGGTTCCCAGTAAGCGGGCGTGGATGTCGCCCGGGAATCGCATGGAAAATCGAGTGCTACCGATCCAGGACTTGAGCTCGGCAATTCGCTCGTCGATCTCGCGTCGACGAGCGGCCGCGACCCGCTCGAAATAGTGGCTGTGGATGCTTCCGTCCTTCATCTGCGCCCAGGCGCCCACCACACGCCCATCAATCCACAAGCTGGGGCCGCCGTTTCCAACACTGTCGAACACCTCCGACGATGTGCTTGGCAGGTACCAATCGCGTTGCTTCCAGCCCATGATCGTCGGGTCGAGGCCGGGCAGCACCGCCACCCAGGACTCGACTGCTCCGAGTGGGGCATCATCGGCGGCCAGCCAACCAGTCCCACTTTCCAGGTCGACCTCCACGGCTTCACAGTCGGTCAGCGCCTGCTTCGTACGGCGCAACGTCCAGCCCATCCACCACTGCAGATCGACTGTCGTCGCCGGACCGAATCTCCGCAACCACCGGGCGGCCAGCTCGGCTGCCGCCAGCCCCGGGTCAAGATCTCCAAGCCCGCCCGGCAGCCAGGATTCGGCCGCGACGTACCGGTAGGCGCCATTGATCCAGTTGCTCGGCTGGCCCCGCAACATCTTGCCGGCGAAGCCGAGAATGTAGAGCACGCGGCTGTGGGCCGACTGCACACCCGCGTACGACTTGCCGGGTGCCAGCTGTAGCCGCTGCCGCAAGGCCTCGACCCGTAGGCCGATCTCCCTGGCAGTGCTCGGACCATGCTCGCGAAGATCGGCCAGCACTTGCTGCTCCGCGTCAGCCAGCCATTGTTCAGGATCCTCGACACCACTCGCGGCGAGAAGCTGGGAAGTGCGCCGACGCTCGTTGGCGAGCAGATCGCGAGTCGCCGCCGCGTGCATCAGCTGGACGACGGGTGGTGTCGCCACCCAGAGGGTGCGGCGCATGCCGTGGTGGCGGATCAGGCTGCGATCGACATACAGCGCCTGCTCAACTGCCGCAATCGAGGCATGAGCCATCCGTGCCATGGCCGACAAGAACACAGTGACCGGGTCTGAAGAGTGCAGGGCCACCAGGTCATCGGCTATCTGCGGGAGGTCATCGGTCCGGGTACGCGGCAACAATCTGTGCCGCTCGGCCAGTCGAGCTCGGCGCTCCTCGACGTCGATTTGCGGGTTCACGTCTTGACGTTATTTGATTGCTCCGCTCGCTAAGCTCGCTCCGCGCCGAGCGAGCGGTGGCAACAGTCTGTGGTCAGCCGCAGATGGCGCCGACATTGGCCGACCGAACCAGCTTGACGTACTTGGCCAGGACCCCGCGCGGTGCCGGCCTGGGCGTCGGACTCCAAGCGGCGCGCCGGCGCTGCAACTCCGCCGGGTCGAGCGTGACGTCTAGCCGGCCGTTCGCGACATCCAGCACAATCTCGTCTCCGTCCGCCAAGAATGCGATTGGCCCGGCGTCGGCCGCCTCGGGTGCAATGTGGCCGACGCAGAGGCCGGTGGTACCTCCGGAGAAACGACCGTCGGTGATCAACATGACATCCTTGCCCAGGCCCGCGCCCTTGATAGCGGCCGTGATCGCCAACATCTCCCGCATCCCAGGACCACCTTTGGGACCCTCGTAGCGGATGACCACAACATCGCCGGCGGCGATGGTGCCGTTCTCCAGAGCGTCCATCGCCGCTCGTTCGCCATCGAAGACCCGGGCAGTGCCCTTCCACACCTCGGTGTCGAACCCGGCGCTCTTCACCACAGCACCCTCGGGCGCCAGTGACCCATGCAGGATGGTGATGCCACCGGTCGGGTGGATCGGGTTGTCCAACGCGCGCACGATCGTGCCGTCCACATCAGGCGGCGCAATATCGCTGAGGTTCTCCGCCATGGTCTTGCCGGTCACGGTGAGGCAGTCTCCGTTGAGCAGGCCCGCGTCGAGCAGAGCCTTCATCACCACCGGCACTCCCCCGACTCGGTCCACATCGTTCATCACGTACTTGCCGAACGGCTTGAGGTCACCAAGGTGGGGCACCTTGCGCCCGATGCGCACGAAGTCGTCGAGGTCGAGATCCACCTCGGCCTCGTTGGCGATCGCCAGCAGATGCAGCACGGCATTGGTCGAGCCGCCGAACGCCATCGTGACCGCGATGGCATTCTCGAATGCTTCCTTGGTGAGGATCTTGCGCGCCGTGATTCCCTTCCGCAGCATCTCCACAACCGCCATGCCACTCTTGCGCGCAAAGCCGTCGCGGCGGCGATCGACGGCTGGCGGTGCGGCGGAACCAGGCAGCGACATGCCCAAGGCCTCAGCGGCGCTTGCCATGGTGTTGGCGGTGTACATCCCGCCACAGGCACCCTCGCCGGGACAGATCGCCTTTTCGATCTCGGTGACAGCCTCGCGACTGATCAAACCGCGAACGCAGGCACCGACCGCCTCAAAGGCGTCGATGATCGTCACCTCTCGATCGCCGACCCGCCCCGGCATGATGGAGCCGGCGTAGAGAAAGACCGAGGCAAGATCAAGACGAGCGGCGGCCATCAACATCCCGGGCAGCGACTTGTCGCAGCCAGCAAGGAGCACAGAGCCATCCATCCGCTCCGCCAACATCACCGTCTCCACCGAGTCGGCGATGATCTCACGGCTCACCAGGGAGTAGTGCATGCCTTCGTGGCCCATGGAGATGCCGTCGGAGACCGAGATCGTGCCGAACTCCAGCGGGTACCCGCCCGCGGCATGCACGCCGTCCTTGGCGGCTTTGGCGAGCCGGTCGAGAGACAGGTTGCACGGAGTGATCTCGTTCCAGCTGGAGGCGACCCCGATCTGGGGCTTGGCCCAGTCCTCATCACCCATGCCAACAGCACGGAGCATGCCACGGGACCCAGTGGCCTCCAGACCATCGGTGACGGCCCGCGACCTGGGCTTGATGTCGACACCGCTCCCCGAAGTCGGCTGGATCTGTTCGCTCGAAGGACTCTCCTGCGTCATGGCGGTCAATCTAGCCGCTTGGTGCCGAGCCGTACGGCCGCACCCGGCCTGCTCTAACCCACGAAAGCTCCAGACTCAACCAGCTGTGGCCTTGGCAGGTTGTAGCCGCGGCGTGGCGACCAGCTGCCAGGCGAGACCAACGAACAAGATCACGCCAACGATCGGGCCCAGGTTGGCGACTACCTGCTGCAGGAAGTCGAACTGCCGTTCTCGGCCGCCGCCGTACGGCAGGACCGCGAGTGGCAGACACACGCATACCCAGACCACCCAGAAGCCGCCGAGGTATCGAGCCCAGCGCGGCACGCCGGGCGACAGTACAGCCACGGCCATGGGCAGAATCCATACGTAGTGGTGGGTCCACGACAGCGGGGAAGCCAGGCAGGTCGTGAGTCCCACGATGGCGACCGCAAAGACCTTTTCGTCTTGCCGCCACCAATGAGCCGCGACCAGGCAACCGAGCACAGCCAAGATCGCGGACACCGCTAGTCCCACCAAAGCGGTGACCCGCGAAGAGTCGCCGAGTCGGAAGAACACCCCGAGCAGCGACTGGTTCCCGGTGTACAGCGGCGATGCGGTACGCGTGTCGCCGCCAGACAGTCCGCCAAAGAACACCAAGGTCTCACGGAACAGCAAGATCGCGCCGATCCCGGTAAACACCGCAAAGCTGATCATCGCGGTGATCGCCACCCTGGTCTTGCCGATCAAGAATGCGAAGATCACGAACAGCGCCGGCGTGAGCTTGATCGCAGCGGCCAGGCCGATCAAGGTGCCCTGCGGGATTCGTCGCCGCTCCCCCGGCGCGTCAGGCAGCAGATCGGCGACCACCAAGGCCATCAGGATGGTGTTCACCTGGCCGTACCCGAGCGTGGTACGGATCGGCTCCACTGCCAACAGCACCGCAATGCCGATAAGTCCAAGCTTCCAGCCACGCGGTGCACCGCAACGCTTCAAGACTGACTGCTGAGCCCATACCACGCCGCCGGTCCAGACCACCTGCCACAGTGCGTAGGGGCCGAAGGCCAGCGGCGTCATCAGGATCGCCGCGATCGGCGGATAGATGAAATAGAGATTCCAGAACGGCGTGGTGGTGGCGAAGATGTCCTTGCCGGCCAGCATGTCCTTGACGGCGTACACGTAGACCTGCAAGTCAATCGTCGACGGTTGCCAGGGAATCAACTTCCCGTACTGGATGATGAATGGCAAGATCAACAGCGCGGCTGCGAAGGGTGGCAGAAACTCGACGGCGGCACGAGACAGCCGCCGGCTGATCGATAGCGATGTTGCCGGTGCCGAATGTGTCGGCAGGCTCACGCGCCCGCCTGAATCTGGCGATACACCGAGTCCAGTTCACCATCGGGCGCAACACCGCTGTTGACCAGCAGCCGGAGACCGGGCTCGTCGGCGTAGCGCGGAACGACATGCACGTGAAGGTGGAACACTTCCTGGCCGGCCGCCTGACCCGATGACGACAAGATGTTGATCCCGTCTGCCGCCAGCCGCTGCATGAGCAGCCGTGCGACAGCGTCCACAGCCGGAGCGATGTCGGGCAACGTAGCCGGCCCGGTCAGCATGTCGGGCACGTGACGTTTCGGAACCACCAAGCAGTGCCCACGGTGCCACGCACCGATGTCGAGAAAGGCGACAGCTTGTTCATCCTCGTAGATCTTTCGGGACGGCAGCTCCCCGGAAATGATCTTGCAGAAGATGCAATCGGGATCGATGCCTTGGGACTCAGGCGTCTCAAGGGGCGTCATGTGATGATGTTCTCCAGTTCCGTGCCAGCGGCGAAGCGACCCAGCTGGGCCGCGATGAGTCGGTCGGCACGCGGGAAGAATGCGGTGCTGGGGCCGCCGACGTGAGGTGAGATCAGCACCCCCGGCGTACGCCACAGCGGATGCTCGGGTGGCAACGGCTCGGGATCGGTGACGTCGAGTGCCGCGCGAATCCGGCCAGTCGAGGTTTCGGCCAGCAACGCGTCGGTGTCGACCAGCTTGCCGCGGGCGACGTTGACCAGCACCGCTCCATCGGGCAGCGCAGCGAGCTCGGGGCCGGAGATCATGCCCTCGGTTTGCGGCGTATGCGGCGCCACCAGAAAGACGACATCCGCATCGTGCAGCAGCTCCGGGAGGTCCTCGATGGCGTGCACCAGGACCGGCTCGGTACGCGGCCGGCGAGCGACTCGGGTCACCGAAGCGACCTCAAAGCCAGCCAGCCGGCGCTCGATGGCGGCACCGATGTGGCCGTAGCCGATGATCAACACCCGTTGATCCGCCAGTGAGATGCCGAGCTGGAAGTCCCAGATGCCGGCGAGCTGGTTACGTGCATAGTGATCAAGGTGTCGTCCACTGGCAAGCGCCAGCGCGACCGCAAGTTCGGCAGTGCTCGTGTCATGCACGCCGGCGGCATTACACAAGATCACGCCATCAGGCACGTGCGGCAGGAAGTTCTCCACCCCTGCGGTCAGGGTCTGGATGACCTTCAGCTGCTTCATCTCGCCGACCCGGTCGAGAACCTCCTCGCCCTTGAGGTAAGGCAACACATAGAACTCGACGTCAGCGATCGAATCCGGCCAGCTGCCACCGTCAGCGCGATAGACGTCGATGTCGATGCCGTCGGGAATTCCACCCAGTCGTTGGTCGGCCTCCTCGACGGTGGCGTAGGGCAGCCAAGCGAGTCTTCTTTGTCCAGGCACGGAGTTCAGTGTCTCGCCGTCGGTGCGAGTACGGGGCGGCGTACCGGAAAACCTGCGGCATCGAGTGCAGCCTTGACCTCGGCGATTCGTAGCCTCCCGAAGTGGAAGACGGTCGCCGCCAGCACCGCATCGGCGCCCGCAGCGATCGCCGGAGGAAAGTCTTCGGCCCGACCAGCCCCGCCAGAGGCGATCAAGGGCACATCGACCACCGCGCGCACGGCCCGAATCATCTCCAAATCGAAGCCCGTGGTCGTGCCGTCGGCGTCCATCGAATTCAACAAGATCTCGCCCACGCCTTGCTCTACTCCGCGCCGCGCCCATTCCACCGCATCCAGGCCGGCGGCTGTCCGCCCGCCGTGGGTCGTCACCTCGAAACCAGACGGCGCCCAGTCCGCGCGGCGAGCATCCACCGAGAGGACGAGCACCTGATTGCCGAACCGTCGGGTGATCTCGCCGATCACCTCTGGCCGTCGGATCGCACCTGTGTTGATCGCCACTTTGTCGGCTCCGGCGCGCAACAGGATGTCGACATCATCGACCGATCCGACGCCGCCCCCGACGGTCAGCGGGATGAACACGCTCTCCGCGGTTCGCCGTACGACGTCGAGGGTGGTTTCGCGGCCTTCGGCAGACGCCGAGATGTCGAGGAAGGTCAGCTCATCTGCCCCTTCGGCGTCATAGCAGGCAGCAAGCTCGACCGGATCACCCGCATCGCGCAGCGCAACGAAGTTGACCCCTTTCACGACGCGGCCGCCGTGAACGTCAAGGCACGGAATGACACGAACTGCGACTGTCACGACGAACAGCCTATTGATTGCTTCACTCGCTGCGCTCGCTCAGCGCGGATCGCGCGGTGGACCCGCCTACTTCGTCGTCACTCGCAGACGATAAAGCGTGTCCGCTCTCTCCTCCTCAGCACGGCGGCGCGCGATCCGATTTTGATTGCTTCACTCGCTGCGCTCGCTCTGTCTGTTTGCTCGCTCCGCTCGCTGAGATGTTCGCTTGGGAGCCGCCGTCTTCGTCGCATCCGACAAAACCACTATGACGAAGAATCAGCACGCCGGGGGCGGGATCCGGATTGATTACCCCGCTCGGCAACTTCGATCCGGGGTTCGTCCTTGAGCCAACCGTCATCCCATTACGCTGCGATCATGCCCCAGCTCGATGACAGTTTCCTTGCGCTGCCGCTGCAGGCCCTGAGTGATGCGGCGCTCTCCAAGGCCAAGGATGTGGGCTGCAGCTATGCGGAGGTTCGCGTCGAGCGGATCCGCGCCGGGTATCGCAGCTTTCGTGATCATGCCATTGACACCACGGCCGACAATCAAGTGCTGGGCCTATCGGTCCGGGTCGTACATAACGGGGTCTGGGGATTCGCCTCGGATATCACCTTGTCTCCCGACTCGGCGGCCCGGCTGGCCGAGCGTGCCGTTGCCACCGCGAAGGTTTCCCGTCCGTTGACCCGTGCGTCGGTCGAGCTGGCCGATGAGGAGGTCTATAGCGACGCCGGTTGGGTGTCGGCGTACGAGGTGGATCCGTTCGACGTCGACGAAGCGATCAAGACCGGTCGGTTGCTCGCACTGAACGAAGCGCTGCTGGCGGCGCCTGGTGTCAGTCATGCCAATGCCACGCTCGGCTATGTCCACGAGAACAAGTACTTTGCGAACCTGGCTGGAACCAGTACCACGCAACAGCGGGTGCGGATCCAGGCCCAGCTGACCGCGGTCAGCGTTGGTGATCTCGGTTTCGCGACCATGCGCACCCTGGCTCCGCCGACCGGGCGGGGCTGGGAATATCTCACCGGGACTGGCTGGGACTTCGATGCCGAGGTAGCGGAGATTCCGGAGTTGCTGGCCGCTCAGGTGGCCGCTCCTTCAGTGGAAGCCGGCCATTACGACCTGGTCATTCACCCCAGCAACCTGTTCCTCACGATTCATGAGTCGATCGGCCATGCCACTGAGCTGGATCGAGCACTGGGTTACGAAGCCGCGTACGCCGGCACCTCCTTCGCGACCTTCGACAAGCTGGGCACCTTGCAGTACGGCAGCGAGGTCATGAACGTCACCGGAGATCGACTAGTTGATCATGGTCTGGCAACGATCGGCTACGACGATGAAGGCGTCGGACAGCAGCGCTTCGACGTGATCGCGGACGGGATTCTGGTGGGATATCAGCTGAACCGTCAGATGGCCGCTGAGAAGGGATTGGGTCGCTCCAACGGTTGCGCGTTCGCAGATTCGCCTGGCCACATCCCGATGCAACGGATGCCCAACGTCTCCCTGCAGGCAGCCCCGGATGGCCCGAGCACCGAGCAACTGATCTCCGGTGTCGACAAGGGCATCTACATCGTGGGCGACAAGTCGTGGTCGATCGACATGCAGCGTTACAACTTCCAGTTCACCGGTCAACGGTTCTTCAAGATCGACAAAGGCAGGCTCGCCGGCCAGCTGAAGGATGTCGCCTACCAGGCCACGACCACGGACTTCTGGCGGTCCATGGAGGCCGTCGGAAATCCAGAGACCTACGTCCTGGGCGGGGCGTTCAACTGCGGCAAGGGACAGCCTGGCCAGATTGCGCCGGTGTCGCATGGCTGCCCGTCCGCGCTGTTCCGCAGGGTAAACGTGCTGAACACTCAGGCCGAAGGAGGCAGCCAGTGAGCATCGCGCCGCAGGACCTTGTGGAAGCAGCGCTGAGCGTCGCGACTCTGCCCTGTGTCAGCTCGGTGCGAGAACGTACCGAGGCCAATCTGCGCTGGGCCAACAACGCCTTGATCACCAACGGCGAAATGCGCAGCAGAACGCTCACCGTGACCGCGAGCGCTGAGGTCGAGGGTGGGATGGCGGCCGGCACCGTCAGCCAGGAGATTGCCGGCGTGGCGGAGGTAGCCGCCGTCGTGGCGGCGGCCGAAGGGCTGGCACGTACCGGACGGCCTGCCGAGGATGCGGCGCCGATGGTGCAGAACTATGCCCACAACGACGTGTGGACAGACCCACCGGAGGAGACGAGCATCGAGGTGCTCGACGATCTCGCCAAGGGGCTCGGCGACGCGTTCGAGCGCGCGGAGGCCGCGCAGCACCTGCTGTATGGCTTCGCCGAGCACGCTGTGGAGACCACCTACCTAGGCAGTAGCACCGGCCTGCGACGGCGCGGCGTACAGCCGACCGGCCGGCTCGAGCTCAATGCGAAGACGGCTGATCGTGAAGCATCGGCCTGGCTGGGACGGACCACCCGGGACTTCCTTGACGTCGATGTCGTCGAGGCCGTCGACGAACTCAGCACCCGACTGGGTTGGGCGTCGACCAAGATCGATCTGCCGCCGGGACGCTACGAGACACTGCTGCCGCCGGGAGCCATCGCCGACTTGATGATCTACGCGTATTGGACGGCCAATGCGCGCGATGCGGAAGAGGGTCGCAACGTCTATGCCGCCGGAGACGGCGCGACCAAGATCGGGCAGCGGATCGCGGAACTCCCGATCACGCTTCGATCGGATCCGCTGTATCCGGGTCTGGAAACGGTCCCGTTCGTTGACTTCACCTCGTCCCTCGATGACACCTCGTGGGCTTTCGACGGCGGTCTGCCGATCCAGGAGACCACCTGGATTGATCGTGGCGTGCTGCACGAACTCATCCGCAATCGCGGGCATGCCATGCGAACCGGTACCCGACCGACCCCGCCACCAGACAACTTGATCATGGACGGTGGCGGCACAGCCAGACTGTCGGAGATGATCGCGAGCACCAAGCGCGGGCTGCTGCTGACCTGTCTGTGGTATATCCGCGAGGTCGATCCGGAGCGACTGCTGCTGACCGGACTGACCCGCGATGGGGTCTATCTGATCGAAGACGGTGCCGTGGTTGGCGCGGTCAACAACTTCCGCTTCAACGAGTCGCCCATTGAACTCTTGGGCCGGATCAGCGAGATCGGGGTGGCCGAGCTGACCCTGTGCCGAGAGTGGAACGACTACTTCAACCGCACGATCATGCCGACCATCAGGGTCCCCGACTTCAACATGTCGACCGTCAGTCAGGCCTCCTGACTTAGTGCGAGAAACGCACGTGCACGTCTGTTCCTTTCGCGATGCATACGTTGTGCAACGTGTGCATCGCGACTGGACCGCACGTGCACGTGCGTTTCTGACAGACGGGTTAAGGGAGGTCCGCGCCGGTCAGGTCGTCGCCTTCGTCGGCGTCCACCTCTGGGGCGTAGCTGACCACACCCCGCCGCATCGAGTGCAGCAGCAGGCGAGCGGTGTCACGAAGCTCACCAGGGCCGGCGGCGTCAGCGATTTGTCCGGCGAAATCGGCAACCTGGCGGACCCACCGGACGAAGTCTCCAGCAGTGAAGTCGCTATCGTGCAACACCATGGGGAGTGATCGGCCGGCCGCCCAGCCGTACGCCGCCTCGCTGAAGCCGATATCAGGTTCGGGTCCCCGCTCCAGCCGGGCGTCGCGCTCCACCAGCGACACCTCGTGCCAGATCCGGCGTACCTCGATCATCGCGGCGTTGCTGCGCGCGTCGGGCATCCGCGGATGGCGCCCTGCCTCATCGCTGCGCCGCGCCTCGAAAACCAGCGATGCCAAGACTGCCGCCAGCTGCGGATGAGTCAGGCCAGCAAAGACACCGGCACGGATGCATTCGGCTGTCACCAGATCCAGTTCCGCGTAGATCCGGGCGAGCATCCTGCCGTGCTTGCTGACGTTCCGCCCACCATCTCCGGTCAGATAGCCGAGCGACTCCAGCACCAAGCAGATCTTGTCGAAGTGTTTGGCGATGGTATTGCTACGAGACTCCATCCGGGCGTGCAGGCGGGCGCTCTCCCGCTCCAGCCGCAGCGCCCGCTCGGCCCACCGGGCGTGCGCCTCCCGCTCCGGGCAGCTATGGCACGGATGGTGCCGGACGGTTGTCCGACGTTGCTCAATTTGTGATTGGATTTCCGGATCGCCGACCGGCTGACGACGCCGCTTGGCGTCAAGATCGACGTCGTTGAGCCGGGCGCGTAGCGCGGCGGCCAGATTACGCCGAGACGAGGGATCCTTCGGGTTGAAGTGCTTGCCGATCTTCATTCGACCGGCGACCTGAGGTGCTGCCGGAAAGTCGGTGACCGATAGTCGCCGGACGTGGCGCTCCTCGGTCAGCACCAGGGGCCGCGGCGATTGATGATCATGACGAACACCAGGATCGATGATCACCGCCCAGCCTTGGTTCTTACCGCTGGGCACGTGGATGATGTCACCCGGCTTCAAGATCGACAGCGTGTGCAAGGCCTCGGCGCGGCGATCCGAGCGACGTTCCCGGGCTGACGACGCCTCGAGCTCGGCGATCTCCGCCCGCAGCCGCGCGTACTCTCTGAAGTCACCGAGCTCGCACTCGGCCGCCGCCCAGTACGCCTCGATGTCCTCCTCGTTCTTGGCCAGGGTGCGGGCCGCCCCGACCACCGAACGATCGGACTGGAACTGGGCGAAGGACTGCTCGAGCAGCGTACGCGCCCGCTCCCGCCCGACGCTGGCCACCAAATTGACGGCCATGTTGTAGGTCGGAGCAAAGGAAGACCGCAGCGGATAGGTACGCCGCGACGCGAGGCCAGCGACAGCGCGAGGATCCAGGCCCGGCTGCCAGAGCACGACCGCGTGACCTTCCACATCGATACCCCGCCGTCCCGCGCGGCCGGTCAGCTGCGTGTACTCACCCGGCGTGACATCAGCATGAGTTTCGCCGTCGAACTTCACCAGCTTCTCCAGCACAACTGACCGAGCCGGCATATTGATGCCCAATGCCAATGTCTCGGTCGCGAAGACGACCTTGATCAGCCCGCGGACGAAGGCCTCTTCGACGCATTCCTTGAAGGTGGGCAACATGCCCGCGTGATGCGCGGCCACTCCCCGGCTCAGCCCCTCGGCGAAGATGTCGTAGTCAAGCGCACGCAGATCACCGTCGGACAGTCCGACAACGTGCCGCTCCAGGATTGCCGCAATCTCCTGCTGCTCCACCATGGTGGTGAGCCGGACCCCTGACTCGAGCAGTTGCCGCACGGCAGCATCGCAGCCGACTCGGGAGAAGATGAACACGATTGCCGGCAGCAATGCCTCGTCGTCCAACAGCTCGACCAGCTCAGGGCGGCTCGGCGCACGAAGCGAACGAGGACCACGACCCGCGCCGGCATAGCTGGATCGGTGGGCGGCACCGCCATAAGCTCCACTGCCGTAGCTCACCGTCCGCCTGCCCCGACCAGTCCTCCCGCGCGGGCGCCGCGCATCGTCTCGGACCAGCCTGGACTCCTCATGCGCGATCTTGATCAACATCGGGTTGACGTCTGGCTTTCCTTCGCCCGGCAGCTCACGTGCCGTGGGAGCCAGCTCAGCGAAGAGGTCGTAGAGCCGATGACGGACCAAGACGTGCTGATACAGCGGTACCGGCCGCCGCTCGGAGACCACCACGGCCATCTCGCCGCGCACCTCGGACAACCACTCACCAAACTCCTCAGCGTTGCTCACTGTCGCCGAGAGCGCGACTAGCTGAATGGCATCAGCCAGACCGATGATCACCTCTTCCCAGACAGCACCCCGAAAGCGGTCGGCTAGGTAGTGCACCTCATCCAGCACCACGTAGCCGAGATTGGTCAGCGTGGCCGACCTCGCATAGATCATGTTGCGCAGCACCTCGGTCGTCATCACGACAATGGGCGCCTCGGAATTGACCGACGTGTCCCCGGTAAGCAGTCCGACGTTGCTGGTGCCATGCTGGCGCACCAGATCGGCGTACTTCTGGTTCGACAAGGCTTTGATCGGTGTCGTGTAGAAGCACTTGCGGCCGGTGCGTAGCGCGAGAAAGACCGCGAACTCGCCAACGATGGTCTTGCCCGCCCCGGTGGGGGCCGCGACAAGTACACCCGAGCCTGCTTCTACCTGGCCGCAGGCTTCGCGCTGATAGTCGTCCAACGCAAACGGGTAGCCGTCGGCAAAGGCCGCGAGCAGCGGTGAGCTTTGCCTTTTCCGGAACCGCGCGTACGCCTCGGCCGGGCTGAGCGCCTCGGCTGGGTTTTGCGCCTCGGCACTGGGCGTATCGGCGTCGGGCGGTTCAGAGCTGGGCGTCTCGGGATCGATCGAGGGGTCGGCCATGATGCGCCCCAAGTTACCCAGGAACGAAGACAGGCAGCGCGCGTGGCACCGAGCAGACCTGCAACGGCGCCGCGCCGAGCATCTCGCCGTCACCAAACCCAACCAGCCCCGCACCCTCCACCGTTGCCTCGCGTACCCGAAGCTGCTCAACACAGGCGTCTCGAACGAAGTTCCCCGAGTACATCTCCGGAAATAACCTCAGCAGTTTCAGTCGGCCGACGGGATGAATGATCGTGACGTCGAGCAGACCGTCATAAGGGTCGGCCTGAGGACAGATCAGCATGCCGCCGCCGTAGGAGCTGGTGTTGCCAATGGCCACCAACATGGCCGGCAACTCCCGGACCTGACCGTCCAGGGTGAGCCGGTACTGCAGCGGAGAGAAGACCCGCAGCTCGGCCATCACGGCAAGCGCGTACCGTGTCGATCCGCGCGGCCAAGGCATCTGGTTGGCCCGACGATTCACCAAGGCGTCGAAACCGGTGGCAAGCACCGCCGCGACATACGTCTCGGCCACTCGAGCAAGATCGATTGAGCGGCTGTGGCCCGCGGCGATGACCTCCGCGGCAGCCACAGCGTCTTTGGGCGGAAGGCCGATACCGCGGCACAGGTCGTTTCCGGTCCCGGCGGGAATCAGGCCCAGGATGGTACGGCTGCGCCCGTCAGTGCGCGCCGCGGCTGAGGTGTTGACGCCGAGATGCATCATGCCGTCGCCACCCATTACGGCGAGCACATCGACGCCATCAGCAATCGCCTGATGGGCCATCGACTTCGCTTCGGCGAAGTCACGACTCAGCAAGATCTCCAAGTTGGCGCCACCATCGCGCAAGGCGCCGGCGACATCCGGGAGGATTTCCAGCGCGCGACCCTTCCCGGCCGAGGGATTGACCAGCAGCCTGATCTGGCGCGTCACCGGGGCG
Organism: Propionibacteriaceae bacterium; assembly: GCA_036380335.1. Taxonomy (GTDB): domain Bacteria; phylum Actinomycetota; class Actinomycetes; order Propionibacteriales; family Propionibacteriaceae; genus Microlunatus. Next base: position 31,905 of record DASVEX010000204.1, read on the forward strand.
GCTCGAGCTCGTCGTTCTCGCCTTCGGAGAGCTCACGAAGCGCCTTGTCGTCGGCAACACTCCGCCGGACCAGCCAGTCGTCACCGGCAAGCGCAACAGCACGCTCCTTGCGGCGGTCGAGAATGTGCGCGATGACCTCTGCGGCGAGAAAGAGCACCGTCATAGGCAGCGCCAACGCAAGCATGGAAAACGGATCCGTCGACGGCGTGGCTACGGCGCCGAACACGAAGGTGCCAAAGATCACCAAACTGCGGTACTTCGCGAGTTGCTTGGCCTTGATCACTCCGACGATGTTCAACATCAACACCACCAGAGGAATCAGGAAGGCGATACCGAATACCAGCATGAGCCGCAGCAGGAAAGACAGATAGGCGTTGATGTCTTGCAGGTTGCTCACGCCAGACTGAGTGAAGCTGAGCAGCACCGTAATGGCTTTAGGCAAAACGATGTAGCCGACGACCACGCCTCCGACGAACATCGGAGTGGCGGCGCCGATGAAGATCAACGCCCACTTCTTTTCCTTCGCCAACAGGCCGGGGACGATGAATGCCCACAGCTGGTAGAGCCAAAAAGGTGCGGTAATGAGGAGCCCAGCCAGCGCGGAGACCTTCAAGGCCAAGGTCAGGGGGGAGGTCAGGTTGATGTTCACCAGGAGCGTGGTGGCGTCAGGGTTCTTGGCCTTCAGGGCATCAATGGCCTGAAAGTATGGCCGCTGCAGGATGTCCATCAGCTCGTAGCGAAAGAACCAAGCAACGACCATGCCCACGATGATCGCGAGCGCCGACACGATTAGCCGGTACCGCAGTTCGCGCAGATGCTCGAAAAGAGTCATCGTGCCATCGGGTGGTACAGGCGGCGGCTTGAGCCACTTCAAGCTGAAATGGATAGGCCGGCCCTTGATCGTCAAAGACACGGCAACCTAGGCAGCGGCCTCAGGCGTCACTTCGCCGGTCGGTGCCAGAGGGATCCTGGTTGGCACGCGGCGGCTGCTGGAAGCTGGCGCCGTTCGGGGGTTGCGACGGGATGTTGGCTTGGGGTGGTTGCTGGTACTCGGCCGGAGTCGGCACATTCGAGCTTGGTGCCTGGTTGGTCGGCTGCGGCTGGCTCTCCTCAGACCGAAGACCCTTGGTCTCTTCCTTGAACTCCCTGAGCGCACGCCCGGTGCTCTTGCCCAAGCCAGCGAGCCGCGCCCCGCCAAACAAGAGCAACACGACCGCCAAAATGATCAACAGCTCGGGGACGCCAAGACCCAGTACTAGCGGAGTCATGATTCCTCTTTCCTGCACATTGTTGAGCCGGGGGACGCCCCCCGCACCCCCCGAGGTGAGCGGTGCTTCGGTGTCATCCTACGTCGCCGATGCCTGATCAATTTGTGAAGAGATGGTGCGATCACTGTGCCCATCGGGCTGGAAAGCGCGTTCTGGAACATTGATCTGACTGACAAGTCCCGCCAGCTCGTCAGCGCGCACGGCGAGCATCTCGACTTCGCTGAAAAGGTCGCTCGCCTTGTGCGCGAGCCACACCGCGTAACAGATGAGCATGATGGCGCCCGCCAGCCCGATGCTCCCGAAAACGATGACCCAGACCACTTCTGAACGATATCTCCCTCGGTACGCATCACGCGCTAACTGGGGTTGACGTAACCCCGCGCGGCCCAGACGCGAGCTTGAATCGTGAACGGCCCAGAACCGAGCATGGCCAGGCAGCCAGCCCGTACGGCGGCCTGACGATCGAGGTCGATCGAGGTGAGGTAGGCACCTGCAGGGCCGACCCCGAGAGTGAACGGCTCCCACCACTCCACGAAGCTGTCGTGCTCGACGCGAACGGGAATCGCTTCCTCCAGTACCCCTGTCAGGCCCGCCTCGCTCAACAGCTCGGTGAGGTGGCCCTGGTGTCCGCCGGCCAACCGGGACTCATCGGGCGCCGTCGGGTCGAGCTTTTGGACCGTATCCCAGAAGGGCGCGAGTGGGGATTGTTTGCCCGCGTGATCCCACACGCATGCGGCAACCGTTCCTCGGTCGCGGGTGACCCGCGCCATCTCGGCCAATCCGCGTACGGGCTGCTCCATGAAGTGGACGACCAGCTGGGCGAGCGCAGCATCAAACTCGCCATCACTGAACGGCAGCCTCTCCGCGGCAGCGACCCGCACCTCCACGCCTGGATGCCGCTCTGCAGCAGCGGCGGCGAATTGCTCCGCCGGATCAACCGCGGCGACTAATGACGTCCCGAGGCGTTTGACGAGTTCGGTCGTCAGCGCACCGGGGCCGCAGCCGACGTCTAGTACGCGTTGGCCGGGTGAGACGTGGGCAAAGTCGACAAAGGAGGGTGCAAGGTGGACCGAATATCGGCCCATGAAGCGGTCGTAGGCATCGGCTGTTGCAGCAAAGCGCACGGGGAATGCTCCTCAGTCGTTGGCTAGCGGGCGCCCGCAGGAGAGCCCAGGAGCACGGCGTATTGATCGAGGGCCTCGCGCGCTGCTTCGGCCGCCGAGTCCCCGGCGCCCTCCGGCGCGAGGACGCGCGCCCCGCCCTGCAGCCGCAACAGCAGGCCACGCAGCCACGCTGGATCTGTCACGTGTAGCGAGACGATAAGACCACCACCGGGCCGAGCAGAGACTGACTCTGTCGGGTAGTACTCCGCCACCCACGCAGCCCACGGCTGCAACTCGAGGGTAACCAGCGGCGCGTCTTTGAGGGCCTCCCACCAGCCGGTCGACAAGTCCTTGAGCTTGACGTCGTGTGCTGCGACATCGACCGAGGTGACCTCGACAGCGGCGATCCGATCAAGGCGAAAGGTGCGGAGCGCATTGGCGGAGTAGCACCAAGCCTCGAGGTAGCCATACCCCTCCAAGACGAAGACTCGCAAGGGGTCGACCATCCGCCGCGTGGTCTCCGCCCGCGAGGCGACATCGTAGGTCAGGTCCAATCGCTTCCCGCGTTGCAGCCCGTCATTGACGCGGGCCTGGATATCGTCACGTGCGGCGGTGACTGCGACGGAGGCCTGGTCGGTGGCCGGCACGTTTCCGGCGACAGCCTCGAGCTTCTTCATCGCGCGGTCGACGGCGTCCCGCTTGCCGGGTCCGGCAATTTCACGCAGCGTACGCAGCGCGAGCACGAGTGCCAGCGCCTCGTCGGCCGAGAGCCGCAACGGCCGCGTGAGGTAGTCGGCATTGCTGAGATGGATCACACCCTCGCCATCCACAGCGTCCATGTCGATGTCGATCAAGTCGCCCGGAGTGAGCCCCGGCATGCCGCACATCCAGAGCACGCTCAGATCTTCGCGCAGTGTCTTGAGGCTGATTCCGAACGCCACGGCGACATCGGTCATAGCGACGCCGTCGTGTTCGCGGAGGTAGGGCACGAGGCTGAGCAGCCGCCGCACCTGGGCTCGAGAGGTCACGCTGCACTCACCGATTCAGCGACTGCCGTCAGGCCGCGGACTACGAAATTGCGCAGCTCGGCTGGCTCCAGAACGACGACGTCGGCAGCATATTGGGTGATCTCCTCCGCGGCTGAGTGAAGATCACCGAAGGCCACCGCGTACACCACGAACCCTGCTGGAAGCTTGACATCAGTAGCCGCCGGCTCGCCGCGCCGAGCCAAGGCGGGCGCTTTGCCGGCGCGGATGGCCAGCAGCACGGTCTCTGTCGGCTCCCGGGGGACCAGCGCGCGAGCCAGCGTACGCAGTTCAAGATCAGCTGGTACTTGGTACGAGCCGGCTCGCGAGACCCTCCTGGGCAACGTGGTCATCCGGGACAGCTTGAACATCCTCGTCGCCGCGCGGTCCACGTCGCGGCCGATGACATACCAACGACCCTTGTACGAGGTGAGACCCCACGGCTCGAGAGTGCGCGGGCTGCCGTCGCGGTAGGTGAAGCTGACTCGCGCGCGGTCCAGCACCGCGTTCCACAAGGCGTCGAATCCGGGCTCGGAAGCCTGCACCGACGGCTCCAGGGAGGCAAGTTGCGACGTGTCCGGCTCAACGCCCGCCGCGCGCAACTTGCTGAGTGCGCTTCTGGTGGACTCGGCCACGCTCGCGTGCTGCCAGACCCGCGCTGCCACACCCACTACCGCGGCTTCCTCCGCGTCGAGATCGATCGCCGGCAGGGCGAATTCCGAGGACAAGATCCGGTAGCCAGGTTCGTCGTCGAAGAGGGGGTCGAAGCTGCCGACCTCGATGGGCACCCCGAGCGAGCGAAGTTCATCCTTGTCACGCTCGAAGGTGCGCTCGAATGCCGCGTCGCTGAGATGGTGATAGCCCTCGACCGCTTCCCGGATCCGGCTCTTGGGAAGATAACGGCCTGACACCAGTAAGCAGATGGTGAGGTTGAGAATTCTCTCAGTCTTGCGGGGTGCCATGGCGTGCGATCACTTTCTCACCGGAGCATCGATGAGCACGGTACCAGCAGATGTTTGAAATCCCGGCGAGCTCAGCGAGCGCGGCGGCAGATGATCGCGCGCACCCCAGCGAAAGAATCGGTGCGGGCCGTTACGCACCGAGCCCTACCGGTGACCTGCACCTGGGAAACCTCCGTACGGCACTGCTTGCGTGGCTGTTTGCGCGATCGACGAGCCGCCGCTTCCTGCTTCGGATTGAGGATCTCGACGCGGGCCGGGTGCGGCCAGGCATCGCCGAACAGCAGCTTTCCGACCTGACAGCATTGGGGATCACCTTCGACGGTGAACCAGTCGTGCAGTCGCGACGCCTCGCCGCGTACGAGGAGGCGCTGCGGAGCATGGCCGACGTGACGTACGAGTGCTTCTGCAGCCGGCGGGAGATCGCCCAGGCCGCATCCGCACCACACGCGGCTGTACCCCGCTATCCCGGGACCTGCCGAAATTTGACCGAAGCCGATCGCAGGAGCCGGCGGCTGACGCGGCTGCCGGCGCTCCGGCTGCGGGCCGACGGGGCGTGGCAATCCATCGACGACGCATTGCATGGGGAGATCACGGCTGAGGTCGACGACGTGGTGCTGCGGCGTAATGACGGTGTCCCCGCGTACAACTTGGCAGTCGTAGTGGACGATGTTTTCTCGGGGGTCGACCAGGTGGTGCGCGGCGAGGACCTGTTGCCCGCAGCGGCCACCCAGGCTTATCTCGCCAAGCTCGTCGGTCACCGCCCACCGACCTACGCGCACGTTCCGCTAGCGGTCAACGTCGAGGGCCGACGGCTAGCGAAACGCGACGGCCCCGTGACATTGCCCGAGCTAACTGCCCACGGCATGGCACCGGACGCGGTGCTGAGTGTGATTGCGCAATCCCTCGAGCTGGGAGCGCCGGGCAAGCCCGTCTCCCTCGACGGCATGCTCGAGCGCTTCGATCCTGGTCGACTGCCCCGTGAGTCATGGGTGATAGTCCCCTCCGGCGGTCTAAGGTCAAGCACGTGATCATTTGGGCCGATGGGACCGTTACCGGCCTGCGTGGCCAGTGGAGGGGAGCGGTGGAGCTAACCGTCGCGCGGCGTGACGCCGGTGCTGCCCCTTCCGAGGTACCGGCTCTCGCCTACACCGATCTCATGGCAGCGCCAGCCGTCGGCGATCGTGTATTGCTGAATGTCGCCGCGCTGGAACGCGGGCTTGGCACCGGCGGGTACGCCCTGGTCATCGCCGTGCTGGACGCGAAGGGCCGCGTCACCGCACAGCCGCCCCAGCCCCGCGGCCACCTCGTCAAAGCGCGTTATCTGCCGCTCCAGGCGATGGTCGCTGGAGCCGACGAACAGGGCTCGGCGTATCACGAGCTGCTGGCCGACGCCGATTCCATCGACGCGATGCCGGTCGTCGTCGCCGACCTGCACTCAGCGCTGGCACCGATCCTGCTCGCGATCGAGTACGACCGTCCCGGCACTCGGGTCGTCTATGTGATGAGTGACCAAGGCGCCTTGCCGCTGGCCTTCTCGCGATCAGTCGCTGATCTGCGGGAGGGTGGCCTGCTCGCGGGCACTGTGACTGTCGGTCAGGCGTTCGGCGGTGACCTGGAGGCAGTGACCTTGCATTCGGGCCTTCTTGCGGCCCGACTCGCGCTGGACGCGGACGTCGTCGTGGTGACCCAGGGGCCAGGGAACCTCGGTACTGGCACCCGCTGGGGATTTTCTGGTGTGAATGCGGGAGAGGCCATCAACGCAGCCGCCACGTTGGACGGCCGTCCCGTCGCCACTTTGAGAATCTCCGGAGCCGACGGACGCGAGCGGCATCGCGGGGTCTCGCATCACAGCCTGACCGCGTACGGCCGAGTGGCAATGTATCCGGCCGATGTCGCTGTGCCGGATCTGTCGGGTGACCCGTCGCCTGCGATGGCTGAGCTAGCCCAGGCGGTTGCTGCCGGCGTAGCAGAGTTGTCGCGGCACCGGCTGGTGATGGTGGAGCTGACCGGCCTGAGGACGGTTCTTGCTGCTTCGCCAATCCGGCTTTTTAGCATGGGCCGCAGCCTCGACGACGATCCCGGTTACTTTCTCGCTGCCGCCGCTGCGGGTCGGCACGCTGCCACCTTGCTCGATGCCGCTACTGACTCTGCGCAAAGAGCAGATCGACCAAGATCACCAGGGTCTCGCCCGGCTTGAGCGACGGTGTCGCGTTGCCATCCGGATAGCCGTCGGCCGGCGGAATGACGAGCAACACTCGACTGCCGACCGTCTGGCCTTGAAGCCCCTTTACCATTCCGGGAAGCAAGCCGGAGAGCTCGGCGCTGGCCGGTTTGCCGCCGTACGACTCCTCCAGCACCTTGCCATCACTCCATCGCACCCAGACGTAATTGAACGTGATGACGTCGTTGGCACCGACCTTCTTGCCCTTGCCCTTGATCAGCGGCTGGACCTCGAGCGCCGTCGGCGGTGCGGACTCCGGAATAGTGATCTCGGGTTTGCCAGCCTTGTCGGCAACGGTCGGGAGCCCCGCTTTGGGCTGCACCTTGGTGCCCTCAGGCCCGGAAAGCTGCACGTCGACCAGATCGACGACGAAGATCAAGGTGTCACCAACCTCGATTCCGGCCTGCGGGCTGCCACCCGCCGCGTCATAGCCGTCCTTGCCGGGCATCGCGATCAGCACGCGGCTACCCTTCCGCTGGCCTACCAGCCCCTTGCTGAAGCCGGGCACTACCTGCGCCAGGCTGAACGCGATCGGCTGTCCTCGCGTGAACGACTCGTCGAACTTCTTGCCGGTTCGCCCATTGACTCCGTAGTAGTTGACCACGACGCTCTGGCCTTCGCCGATCACTGGGCCCTTACCTGGCTCGACGACCTTGGTTCGGGTCTTGTCAATCGCCCACGGTGAATCGACCTTGACCTTCGGCTCCTTCCCATAACTGCCCGTCACGCTGACTTTGTCGAAGTTGTTCGACGCCTTGATCGACTTGGGCTTCGGCGTCTTCGAGGCCGAAGGCGAAGGGGTGGCCGACGGCGCGGAGGGCGAGGCAGCGGGTGTGGAAGGCGGTGCAGACGTAGGTGCTTCCGCAGGCTTGTCCTTGCTGCATCCGAACAGCAACAGAACTGAGGAGGCGAGTCCAAGAGCGACTGCGACCCTGAACGGAGAAGAAGGCACCGGAGAACCTTACAGGCTTACGCCATCAGTCAGATGTGCGTACTAGCCGCGCATGGAGGCGATGAGTCGCTCCACCCGGTCATCTGCGGCAACAAACGGATCCTTGCAGAGGACCGTACGCTGCGCCTGGTCGTTGAGCTTCAGATGGACCCAGTCGACCGTGTAGTCGTGCCGGCCCTCTTGCGCAGCGCGAATGAAGTCACCGCGAAGCTTCGCCCTGGTCGTCTGCGGCGGCACCGCCTTAGCCCGAAAGATTGCCGGGTCGGTGGTGACACGAGCGGCCAGTCCGCGCTGCTCGAGCAGGGAGAACACCCCTCGCGCTCGCCGGATGTCGTGATACGCCAAATCCAGCTGCGCGATCCGAGGGTCGGCGAAGCTGAGCTTGTGTTTGAACGCATACCGATCGAGCAGCTTGAGCTTGATGGCCCAATCGATCTCGGTGTCGATCAAGGCGAGCTTGTCCTCGGCGACGGCCCGCAGCGTCCGCTCCCAGAGATCGAGCACACGATCGACGACCCGAGTACCGAGGCTTTCGCGGCGGACGAATTCTGACACCTTCTCGTAGTACTCGGTCTGCAACTCCAACGCCGAGATCCGTCGGCCGTTCGAGAGGGCGACCTTGACCTGCCCGGACCGATCGCGGCTCATGTCCCGGATGGCCCTAATGGGGTTCTCCAGGGTGTAGTCCCGCATCGGGACGCCGGCCTCGATCAGCCTCAGCACCAGCTCCGCACTGCCGACCTTCAGCAGCGTGGTCGTCTCGCTCATGTTCGAGTCGCCGACAATGACGTGCAAACGTCGATAGCGCTCGGGATCGGCGTGCGGCTCGTCGCGGGTATTGATGATCGGCCGGCTGCGGGTGGTCGCCGACGACACGCTTTCCCAGATGTGCTCGGCGCGCTGGCTGACGCTGTACTCCGCGCCTCGGGCCGTGTGCAGCACCTTGCCGGCACCGCAGATCAGTTGCCGCGAAACCAGGAACGGCACCAACACATCAGTGATCTTGGAGAAGTCGCCGATTCGGGAGATCAGGTAGTTCTCATGACAGCCATAGGAGTTGCCGTGGCTATCGGTGTTGTTCTTGAACAAGTAGATGTCGCCGGTAATGCCCTCGCTCGCCAGCCGGTGCTCGGCGTCGACGATCAGGTCCTCCAGGATGCGCTCCCCAGCCCGATCGTGGTTGATGAGCTGGACGAGATCGTCACATTCAGCGGTCGCGTACTCCGGATGCGAGCCCACATCGAGGTAAATCCGGGATCCGTTGCGGAGGAAGACGTTGCTGCTACGTCCCCAGGTCACGACCCGGCGGAATAAGTAGCGCGCAACTTCGTCAGGAGTGAGTCGTCGCGTGCCGCCAGAGGTGCACGCGACGCCGGACTCCGTCTCGAGTCCGAAGATTCTGCGGTCCACTGCCCTCCTCTGCCTACCGGCCAGTCCTTCCGCCCGTTCAGCCGCCGGTGAGGTCCAGTAACCCGCCAAGCTCGTCGCGGGTCAACTCCCGGTACTCCCCGAGCTTCAGGTTTCCGAGCCGGACCGGTCCGATTCCGATCCGCGAGAGATGCCGGACCGGATGGCCAACTGCCTCCATCGTACGGCGCACGATGCGATTCCGACCCTCTTGCAATGTGATCTTGATAAGGGTACGCTCCGCGGCGCTGGACACGATCTTGACTGATGTGGGACGCACCGGCCCATCCTCGAGGGTGATGCCGTGTCGCAATCGTTGCAAGGTTGCTGCGTTCATCAACCCGGTTACTTCGGCGATATATGTTTTCGGTACCTGATACGAGGGATGGGCCAGCTTGTTGGCCAACTCGCCATCGTTGGTCAAGATCAGCAAACCCTCACTGTCGGCGTCCAGCCGGCCGACGTGAAACAGCCGCTCGTTCTTGACCAGCCGGCTGCCACCTTTTGCGAGCAGGTCGGCGACGGTGCGACGGCCCTCGGGATCATCCATCGTGACAACGACGCCGCGGGGTTTGTTCATTGCGAGATAGAGATGCCGCCGCGGTGGCGGGATGCGTGCGCCATCGACTCGAATCACGTCACGTTCTGGATCAACCCGGCGTCCTTGCTCAACGACGACCTCGGAGTTCACCTCGACGCGACCCTCGCTGATCAGCTCTTCGCAAGCGCGACGAGACGCGATGCCGGCCTGGGCAAGGACCTTCTGCAGGCGTACGCCTTGAGCAGGCTCGCTCACAGAGGTGTCTCGTGGGCCGGTACAGGGTGCCGCGCCGCAGCTTCCGCCAGCTGGCCCAGCTCAGCCTCGAGCTCCTCGACCTCAGGCAGCTGCGGAGCTAGCGGCGGCAGATCATCTAGCGATTGCAGGCCCATCCGTTCCAGGAAGTAGCTGGTGGTGGCGAACAACAGAGCGCCAGACTCGGGATCGTGACCGGCCTCTTCGATCAAGCCACGGGCGAGCAGCGTCCTCATCACGCCATCCACATTGACCCCCCGGACCGCCGACACCCGGCCACGGGAGATCGGCTGGGTGTAGGCGACCACCGCAAGGGTTTCCAGGGCCGCCTGCGACAGCTTGGACTGCTGACCCTCGGTGACGTACCGAATGATCAGGTCCGCATGCTCCTCCCGCGTGTAGTACCGCCAGCCCCCAGCGACCTGCCGGAGCTCGAAGCCACGGCCCGTCTCTTCGTAGAAGGCCACCAGTTCCGCGAGCGTCTCGGCGACCACCGACTCTGGCACCCCGACCGCCTGCGCCAGCTCAAACTCGGTTACCGGATCGGCCGCGAGCAGCAGTAGTGCTTCCAGCGCACCCGCCACATTCGCCGAGTTGTCAGCGTCAGTGGTTGCCATAGCGAGCTCAGACGCTGACAAGTCGGGGTTGTGGTCGCTCATTGATCCATCTCGCGTGTGTCGTTGGTTTCGTCGAATTCATCGGAGATCATCCAGTCTTCGCCATCGCCACCGGTCCATCGAACCGTCAGCTCGCCGAGCGGAGTCAACTGTTGGAATGCCACGGCGCCGTCGCGGAACAACTCGAGCAACGCGAGGAACCGAGCCACCGTGGTCAACATGCTGGACGAGTCGCTGGTCAGCGCACGAAATGTCATGGTGCCCTGCTGGCGTAACCGGTCGATGACAACTCCTGCCTGCTCACGAACGCTGACCGCAGGTGCGTGCATGTGGGCCAGCGATAACACGCTCGCCTGCTTCGGTGTCATCGCTTTCGCGGCGAGCGTCGCAAAACGGGCCGGACTGATCGAGATCGTCACCTCAGGTAACAGCCGGGCGAAGCGCGACTCGATCCCGACGTCACGGGGAAATCGTCGACCCTGCGTCTCCAGCGTGCCAGCGATGTAGCTGGCCACGCGCTGGAAGGCGCGGTATTGCAAGAGCCGCGCGAACAACAGGTCTCGCGCCTCCAACAATGCGAGATCCTCCGGATCTTCGACCTCGCCGGAGGGTATGAGGCGCGCCGCCTTGAGATCCAACAGTGTCGCGGCCACCACCACGAACTGACTCGTCTGATCCAGATCCCAGGCGTTACCTGCCGCCTTGATATGGGCAATGAACTCATCAGTCACCTGAGATAGCGCGACCTCGGTGATGTCCAGCTTGTGCCGCGAGATCAGTTGCAGCAGCAGGTCAAAAGGACCGTCGAAGTTGTCCAGATGGAGGTGGAAAGCACCATCGGACGGCCGCCCAGCGTCTGGGAACCTTGCGTCCGGCTCCGGTCTCGCCGACATCGTCAGAGTCACGAGGCCGACAGCCGCCGAACCAGCTCCGAGTCTTCCCCGCGTGTTTCAAGATCAGCAAGCACGGCAGCGATCGCCTCACGTACGATGCGCCCGCGGTCCACCGCCATACGGTGCCGAGCCCGCAAGTTCAGCCGTGCCTGCTCCAGGGCTAGTAACTCCTCAGCGCTGACGTAGACGGTGATCTTCTCCTCATGGCGGACCCGGCCCGAACCACGACGGCCGGCTGACCGATCAGCTGCAGCCACCAATGGCGGCAGCTCCTCGCTCCCGGCGCCTTCGTTGTTGCCCGGCGGCAGGAGTTCCGAGGCAGCCGCCAGACCTACCGAACTCGACATCGATCGAGCACCTCGCGAGCCAGACTGCGGTACGACTCTGCTCCCGGCGATGTCGGGGCGTAAGTGGTGATCGGCTCCCCCGCCACTGTTGTCTCCGGAAACTTCACGGTGCGGCGAATCACGCTATGGAAGACCTGATCACCGAACGCCTGAACGACTCTTTCCAATACCTCACGGCAGTGCAGCGTACGCGGGTCGTACATCGTGCCTAAGATGCCCAAGATCTCCAGCCTCTGATTGAGCCGATCTTGCACCTTGGCAATGGTGTCGGTCAGTAATGCGATGCCGCGCAAGGCGAAGAACTCACACTCCAGCGGCATGATCACCCGATCGGCCGCGGTCAGTGCGTTGATGGTCAACAGACCCAGCGACGGCGCGCAATCGATGAGGATGACGTCGTAGCGGCTGCGCACCGCCTCGAGCAGCCGAAGCAGGGTCTGCTCTCGTGCGACCTCCGAGACCAACTGAATCTCGGCCGCGGACAGGTCGATGTTGCTCGGCAGGATGTCCAGCCCGGGCACGTTGGTGTGGCCGATCACCTCATCGATCGAGGTTTCCCGGCCCATCAGCAGGTTGTAGATGCTTGCGGGCAGAGTGTGCGGATTCACCCCCAGACCGACTGAAAGCGAACCCTGCGGATCGAAGTCCACCAGCAGCACGTGCCGGCCCAGCTCGGCGAGTGCGGCGCCGAGGTTGATCGTCGTCGTGGTCTTGCCAACGCCGCCCTTCTGGTTGCACATCGCGATGATCAGCGCCGGCCCATGCTCACTCAACGGCGGCGGTGTCGGTAAGTCGGGCCAGGGTCGACCGGTCGGACCGATCACCGGCTCGCGTTCAACCGGCTGGGCAACACCGTTAGCTGAAGGGCTGGCATCGGGTGGAGCGGATACGACAAAATCCTGGTCGTTGGTGTGCTCCCCATCTGCCCGAAGCAACGACTCGAGGTCGCGTGCGTCGAGATAATGCTCATCGGTGAGGTCGGCCACAACACTGTGCGAGGACGCGGTGATATTCGTTGCACGGACGTTGGGCGGGACCCCGCCACCTTCGTCGAGTTCCTGCACTCCTGCCTCCTCCTTGTGCCTCCTCCTTGCCGGACGGCGCGGCATCACGGCGGGTGCGTTCCGCCGCAGCTTAATGCCACCACGCGGCGATTTGTCGACACGACACCATTAATGCGCCCGAGGATGTGAGGTGAGAAAGACCTCGCGCAGGTGGTCGATGGTGACCAAGGTGTAGATCTGCGTCGTGGTGACCGAGGCGTGGCCCAGTAGCTCCTGCACGACGCGGATATCCGCGCCACCATCCAGCAGATGGGTTGCGTAGGAGTGCCGCAGGGTGTGCGGTGAGACCTCGGCTGTGATGCCGGCCTTCTCCGCTACCGACCGCAGCACCGCCCAGGCGCTCTGCCTCGAGAGCCGACCACCGCGCGTATTGACAAACAGCGCCGGAGTTCCTCGCCCATAGGTCGTGAGCCCCGGGCGACCCCGGATCAGGTACGCATCAAGGGCCGCCCGCGCGTACGAGCCGACGGGCACGATGCGTTCCTTGTTGCCCTTGCCGAGCACGCGCAATCCTGCTGACCGCTCACCATCGGGCGTCCGCAACAGCCGATGCACGTCATCCACGTCGAGCGCCACGGCCTCGGAGATTCTCAGGCCGGTCCCGTAGAGAACCTCGAGCAGCGCGGCGTCTCGAAGCCCGACGTCGGTGTCGGTGGACGGAACCTCGAGCATGGCCTGCACTTGCTCCAGGCTCAACGCCTTGGGTAGCCGGCGGGGCGGCTTCGGTGGCCGGATGGTCCGCGCCGGATCCTCACCAGTCAGCCCCTCGGCGGCGGCGAAGCGGTGCAGGCTACGCACCGCAATCACGGCGCGGGCGACACTCGCATTCGCCAACGGTTGCTCAGCCCAACCATCACCGTCGGGCGTTGCGATGCCTTCCCGCAACCGTGCCGCGTAGCTGCCGATCATGGTGCTGCTGACCTGGGTCGAATCGGTGACGCCCAGCTCGGCCAGATAGTCGGCGTAGCGGTGCAGGTCACGACGGTATGCCGCGACTGTGTGGGGAGACATGCCGCGCTCGACGGTCAGGTGGTCGAGGTAGGTGTGGATTAGCCCCACCATGGTGGAGCCGTCAGCCGAGGACGTCGGCCAGCTCCCGGTGCTCCTGCCCGTGCGCTTGAGCGACTGGGCCGTTGGTAATCATGCCGTCGTAGGTATTCAATCCCAACGCGAGCGCCGGATCAGCCGCCAGTGCGGCTCGCCAGCCGTGGTCGGCCAGGCTGAGCGCGTACGGCAACGTGACGTTTGTCAGGGCGTAGGTCGATGTGTTCGGCACCGCCCCGGGCATGTTGGCCACGCAATAGAACACCGAGTCGTGCACCCGGAACGTCGGCTCCGCATGAGTGGTCGGCCGGCTGTCCTCGAAGCAACCGCCCTGGTCGATGGCAATGTCGACAAGCACGCTGCCGACGCGCATCCGGGAGACGAGTTCGTTGCTGATCAAGGTCGGGGCCTTTGCGCCTGGCACGAGCACTGCACCGATCACCAGGTCCGCGTCCAGCACCGCGCGCTCGACCTCGTAGGCGTTGGAGGCGACGGTCTGCAGGTGTCCTTGGTAGATCCGGTCCGCCTCTCGCAGTTTGTCGATATTGCGATCCAGCAGCAGCACCTCGGCTTGCATGCCGAGCGCAATTGCCGCGGCGTTCATGCCCGACACACCTGCACCGATCACCACGACCTTGGCGGCGTACACGCCCGAAACGCCGCCCATCAGGGTGCCGCGACCGCCGTCCTGCCGCATCAGGTGGTAGGCCCCGACCTGCGGCGCCAGGCGGCCGGCAACCTCGCTCATCGGCGCCAGCAGCGGCAAGGCTCCGCTGCTCAGCTGTACTGTCTCGTAAGCGATGCCGGTGACTTTCCGCTCCAGCAATGCCCTGGTGCAGTCCCGGCTGGCCGCCAGATGAAGGTAGGTGAACAGCACTTGACCGGGCTGCATGCAGTCGTACTCGACCGCAATCGGCTCTTTGACTTTCAAGATCAGCTCCGCGTCCTGCCAGACGTCATCGCGGCTGGAAACGATCTTGGCTCCGGCATCGGCGAACTCGTCGTCGCTGATCGATGAGCCGATCCCGGCACCGGCCTGGACGAGTACGTCGTGACCGTGCCTGGTGAACTCGTTGACACCGGCTGGTGTGATGGCGACCCGATATTCGTGATTCTTGACCTCAGTGGGCACGCCGACTCTCATGGATCCTCCTGACCGAATCTGGGCGTCCCTCCCGACCGAACCTGGGCGCTCACCTTGATCATGCCACGCAGCGATGCGGATTCAGCTGGATAGGTGGCTGCGCGCAGATCGCCATCACGATTAGGCTCATGAGCAGGCGGAATACAGTATGGAAACCAATGTGACGAGTACGCGACAACCTGCCCGCGACTGGGTGCAGGCCTACGCTGAACTCTCCACCCGTGAGGGCGACCTATCCCCCGAGGACCTGGAGCGCTATTCGATCGCGGCCCATCTGCTCGGCAAGGACGAGCAGGCATACCGACTGCTGGATCGAGCCCACAGCGGTTACCTCGACCAGGGCGCGCCCGAGAAGGCCGCGCGGGCGCTTTTTTGGCTGGTCTTCCACCTTCGGAATGCCCACCAAGCCGCCCGGGCGGCGGGTTGGCTCGGTCGGTTACTACGCATCCTCGACGACTGCGACCCGAACGGCCAGCAGTCCTACCTGCCGCTGCTTCTCGATGGCGTCCCGCTGATGCAGGCCAGCGCAGTGAACCAGGCACTGCCCCAGCTCGAGCAGGCCGCTTCTGGAGCCCGCGCTGCCGGGGATGACGACGTATTCGTGCTTGCTGGCCTGGCCAGCGGACGCTGTCTGGCGGTGCAGGGGCGGACCGCGGAGGCGCTCGCCACGCTGGATGAGGTCATGGTCTATGTGGTGGCCGACCGAGTAGCTCCGCAGGTGGTGGGTCTGGCGTATTGCATCGTGATCTCTCTGTGCATGGAACGCTTCGACATTCAACGTGCCGCCGAATGGACACAGGCGCTGACGGGTTGGTGCGACGCGCAATCGGGACTGATGCCCTACCGCGGCGAGTGCCAGGTGCATCGGGCCGAGATCTTCCAGCTGCACGGCTCCTGGGCCGAAGCCACCGAGGAGGCGGTCCAGGTCAGCGAACGCGTCCCGACCGCGGGCTACGTTGCGGGCGGCGCGCATTACCGACTTGCCGAGCTCCACCGACTACGCGGTCAGCTCAACTTGGCCGAGCGCGAGTACGCCGTCGCCGCAGCCTGCGGACGTGAAGTGCAGCCCGGGTTGGCGCTGCTCCGGCTGGCGCAGGGAAACCCGAACACAGCGATCGCTGGGTTGGATCGCGCGCTGGGCGAGAGCCGGGATCCGGCCAGACAGTCCTTGCTGCTGGCTGCCAAGGTCGAGATCGCACTGGCTGCCGGGATCATCGACGGGACGCCCGCCGCGCTGACCCAGCTGGAAGACAACGCGGCCGCAATCCAGACCCCTTACCTGGCAGCGCTTGCCGCCCATGCAGGTGGGCACATCCGGCTTGCCGAGGGTAATCCGCAGGCCGCCCTGCCGCTCCTTCGGCAGGCGTGGACGCTGTGGCAGCAGGTCGACGCGCCGTACGAGGCTGCGCGTACCCGGGTTGTGGTCAGTGCGGCATGTCGGGAGCTCGGCGACGACGACGCAGCAAGGATGGAGCTCGATGCAGCTCGGATGATCTTCGAGCAGCTGGGCGCCCAATCTGATCTTGCTGCGCTCGCTCCTGGCGACGGCGCTGCCCCTGGGCACCCGTTGACTGCCCGGGAGTGTGAGGTGCTTGCTCTGGTGGCACAGGGGCACACCAACCGAGGGATTGCCACGATCTTGTTCCTCAGCGAAAAGACGGTCGCCAGGCATCTAAGCAATATCTTCACCAAGATCGATGTCAGCAGCCGCGCGGCGGCCACGGCGTACGCATATGAGCATGGACTGGTCTGACACGTAGTTGACACGCGGAATCACGGATCCAGGGGCCCGAGCGGATGCGTACTTCTACCCATGCCCGCTGGCGAAAGATGCACAATCTGCTCGATGCTGCAGTCCGGGTGCGCTTCTACGGTCAGATCATGACCACACAGCGCATCCATCTTGTTGAACCCCCGGCCGATGGCGACGGCATCGAATCGATTCCCACAGTGATCGTCGGCGGCGGGCAGGCCGGCCTGGCGATGGGTTATTACCTGCGGGAAGCCGGCGAACAGTTCGTCATTCTTGATGCCGAACTGCGTATCGGCGACGTTTGGCGTCATCGCTGGGATTCGTTGAAACTCTTCTCCTTCCCCAAGTACTCCAGCCTGCCGGGATGGCCGATGGAGCTCAGCAGCTTCCCGACCCACAACGAGATGGCGGATTACCTCGAGGCGTACGCGCAACGTTTCGACCTTCCCGTGCGCAGTGGCGTACGCGCTACCCGAGTGTCGCGCAGCGGAAGCGGCTTCCGCGTGGAGACCTCGCATGGCGTGCTGCAGTGCGATCGTGTGGTTATCGCCACAGGTGGCTACAGCCGGCCGGTTGTGCCGACCTTCGCCGACGAGCTCGGGCCTGGAATTCGGCAGCTGCACTCCTCCGCGTACCAAAATCCCAACCAGTTGGAGGGAACCGTGCTAGTCGTGGGCGCGGGAAATTCAGGTGCCGAGATTGCCCTCGAGGCCGTCAGGTCCGGCCACCAGACGTGGCTCTCAGGACGTCATCCCGGCCAGGTGCCATTCCGCCTCGAGAGCCGCCGGGCGAAGCTGCTGGTGCCAATCGTGATGTTCGCATTCCGCCGGGTGTTGAACCTCGACACACCGCTGGGACGCAAGTTCGCGCGCCAAGCGATCGAGCACGGTACTCCGCTCGTCCGCACCAAGCAGAGCGACCTCGAGGCTGCCGGCGTGCAGCGGGTCGGCCGTCTCGCAGGAGTGCGCGACGGTCAGCCGATCACCGAGGATGATCAGGTTCTCGAGCCACAAACCGTGATTTGGTGCACCGGGTACCGGCCGGATTACAGCTGGATAGAGCTGCCGGTGGCGGATGAGGACGGCCACCCGATCACCGAGCGCGGCGTCTCGCCAGAAGTTGGTCTTTACTTCATTGGTGTTGAGTTCCAGTACGCAGCCGCGTCGTCAACGATCCAAGGCTTGGATCAGGATGCCCGCTACCTGATGCGTGCCATGGCGAAGCAGCCCAGCGGCCAGCTGGTGTCGGTCGAGGAGCCAGCCGCGGCCTGAGGAAGCGAGCTTATTGACGACCCACCCGTTCGCTGACGCCCCACCAAGTTGGTGACGCCCCACGTATTGGTGGTGCCTAGTGACAGGACATCGGTAACAGGTTGCTGACAGGACATCGGTGACACCGAGCGGCCCGCATCGGGGAGTGTTTCTCGAT
>DASVEX010000205.1:0-9704 GCA_036380335.1 Propionibacteriaceae bacterium
CCGACCGGCCAGCCTTCGGTCCGCGCGGTCACTGCCATTGCCAGCTCGTGGGTGACGTCGACGTGTGCGCCGGCGAAGATCTGCTCCGCGCCGGCCACGTCGAGGGCCAGGTCGCCGGCCCCGAACTCCACCGCGTCGCCAGAAGCCCGCAACCGCGGTACGTGAGGCTGCTCGGCCCGACTCGTAGCGACCACTTGAGAGCCCTCGGGTACACCCCCGATCGCCACGCCCAGCACATCGTGGCAGACCAGCGATCTGAGCTCGTGGAGATCGTCGAGCATCAAGACGAACGGGACGGGACTATTCCGAAACGCCTCGGCGAGCCGTGGCGCGGCGCGGCTCAAGCTGGACAGCCCCCTCATGCCAGCGATCAGATCGGGCTGGCCCGAGATCGGGGCGAAGGCGGTTGCCAGCAACGACAGTAGGGCTGACGGATCGTCGTCCAAACGGTCCAGGGATACCCACACCACGTGCCGGTCCTCCAGCTCGGCCCACTCCGCCAGCAAGGTCGACTTGCCGTACCCCGCAGGCGCCGTAACCCCCACCACCCGGCAACCGGACCGACGAGCCTTCCCGATCAGGTCGGCGCGACTCACCGGATCCGGGCTGCCGCGCGGCACCAGAAGCTTCGCTTCGAGCAGCACCGCTTCGAGCTCGGGGACACGGGCCCCCTCCCGGCGGCCCGCCCGATCCGTCATAGCCCGCATCATAGCCAGCCTGGGCAGTCCGGTGAACCGCCCTGAGTCCGTGGATGCTACCGACGGTTGCCGTCAACCAAGCACTTCGCGTTCGCGTCACGCAGAATCACTCGATTTGCGTGATGTGGCAGCGTCGCCGTCGAGATCAAATTGGCCTACGAAGCCTCAGACGCCTCGTGGTGGCTCCGCGTTCCTAAGTCCGGTGGGGTCGACGTCGGACCGCATACCAGACGCTCGCTTGCCGGCTTAGAAAGGGCGACGAGATGGGTTCTAGGGTGTCTTTGGCCGCTGTCGTCCGCTCGCCCCATGCCCCGTTCATGACGAGACATGTCGTGGTGTGCATCGAGGACCGTGGACTTGGTGGGAGGCACGCGGTGCCGCACGCGCCGGTGCCGTCGGATCAGATCGCCGCCGGCCGGACCGGATCGTCGACTCGTTTGCCCGCGCGACGGTGAACGTATCGCTGCTTCCGACGACGGGACACGCCGAGTGGTCGATCTAGCTTCCTCACTCGGGCCAGGCGTCCGCGCCGTATCGACGTCCCGTGGCGTTCAAATACATCCCGCGATGGAAAGGTAAATCCATGACAGGCAACGCGCACAGAGGCGCCCGGGTCAACGGGATCCAGGACTTCGCCGTCATCATGTTGATCATCGGCGGGGCGTTCCAAGCGATCGAAGCGATCGCCGCCCTACTCAGCGACAAGTACATTCTCGTTCTGAGTGCCGTGCAAGGATTCGGCGACGGAGGTTTCATCGATCGCCTCGTGAGAGGGCTGCCGAAATGGCTACAGCTGATCGTCGGAGTGGTCTCGACCACACGGTCGTCTTGATGTTCGAGAATCGCTCGTTCGACCATCTCCTAGGGCGCCTGTACCAGCCGGGTGAGGTGGCCTCGTTCGAAGGCGTCCTCGGCAAGGATCTGAGCAACCCGATCCCCGAGTGGGCCGAGCATGGAGCCGACCGCGGTGTCGTTCCTTACGGCATCGCGACGAACATGAACACTCCCTATCCCGATCCGGGCGAGGAGTACCCGCACATCAGTACACAGTTGTTCGGCGGCATTGACCCGCCGAGCAACCGCGGCGTGTCGGCCGAGCGGATGATCGCGCCGTACAACCTGCCGGCGGAGCCGGGCCAGTCACCCACGATGAGCGGGTTCGTGACCGACTACATCAGCGCCTTCACCGCAGAGATGGGTCGACAGCCGACCTACGACGAGTACAGCCAGATCATGACCGGCTACACGCCGGAGCAGATGCCGGTCCTGTCCACGCTGGCCCGAGGTTTCGCCACCTTCGACCACTGGTTCGCCGACGTACCGTCGCAGACGTTCACCAACCGATCGTTCTTCCACGCCGCCACATCGTCTGGGCTGCTGGTGAACGCCCCCTACGCGAACTTCCCGACCCACAACACCGCCGAAACGCTGTTCAACCGGCTCGAGGCCCATGGGCTGACCTGGCGGATCTACTGCGACCCGCCGTCGCACTATTCGCTCACAGGTGTGATCCACGCTGCCCGGCTGCGCGAGAGGTTTGCGACGCACTTCTTCTCCACCGATCAGTTCTTCGAGGACACGCAGACCGGACAGCTCCCGACCTACGCCTTCATCGAGCCGCAGATCATCGGCCATGCCCACAACGACATGCATCCCGCCTTCAGCATGCTCACCCCAGGTCTGAACTGGGATCCGCCGTCCTCGCTGATCGCCGGCGAAGACCTGCTGGCCCGGACCTACCAGGCGATCCGGTCAGCGTCGTCCCCAACCGGCTCCAACTACCTCAACACACTGTTCATGGTCGTATTCGACGAGCACGGCGGCACCTACGACCACGTCCCGCCACCGGCCGCCACGCCGCCGGACCCGACCGGTCCACCCGGGCAGATGGACTTCACCTTCAACCGGCTCGGCGTCCGGCTCCCGGCGATCGCAATCTCGCCCTGGATCCCTGCGACGACTGTCGTCAACGACCACTACCGCAACACGTCGATGATCCGCACCATGTGCGAACGATGGAACCTCGGCCAACCCCTCACCGCCCGCGACGCCAACGCCGCCGACATCGGCCCCGTCCTGACACTCAACCAGCCCCGAGCACCAGAGGACTGGCCCGACGTCGCGCCGCTCCCCGTGCCGGACGTCACCGAACCCCTCATCCCGCTCAACCAGCCGCTCACCCCCCTCGCGCAGGCACTCGTCCTGGGCTGCCACGCCCTGGCCCAGCAACTCGGTCAAACCGTGCCCACGATCACCGACCCGGCCGCGCTCAACGGCGCCGAGGGCCTTGCCATCATGCACGAGACTGTCCACCGGTTGTGGCCGAATCTGCATCCCACGCCCGGCTAGCCCCCAGAAGGTTCAGCTCGCGACCACCAACCCGATTCCTACGGCGCGAGGCGGATGGAGAGCCGGTGTAGGTGAGGTACTTGCCGATGGTGACCCGGGTGCGGTTGGAGTGTGCGGGACCGTCACCGAGCAGTACCGCAGTGCTCACCCTGCGGTTCAGGTCTTCCTCCGCGCCGGCCGTGCTGGGTGCGGCGTGCAGGACGGTGCGGAGCAGGTGCGTGGCCGCCGAACTTCCAGCCCCGCGGTGCC
Organism: Propionibacteriaceae bacterium; assembly: GCA_036380335.1. Taxonomy (GTDB): domain Bacteria; phylum Actinomycetota; class Actinomycetes; order Propionibacteriales; family Propionibacteriaceae; genus Microlunatus. The sequence continues at coordinate 3,297 of DASVEX010000205.1, forward strand.
CGGTGGGAATGTCGGCGAAGATCGCCAGCACCCCGTTGTGTCCCTGGGCGTCGGCATGGACAGATGGATCTCCAGGTCGGCGCGTTGACCGTTGACGACGTGCTCGGCCGGCGCGTGGATGTGCCACTGCTGCAATCGATAGGCGTGGTCACCCACCTTCAAGGCCGCCGGTTGCGGAACCTCGACTACGTGGCCGGTGTTTTCCACGATCAGTGGCGTGCGGGGATAGTCGACCCGCAGCTCAGGCAGCCGCACCTTCTGTGCTGTCGTAACGACCACCGGTGACTGGCCCTCGGTGCTGGCGCAGGCCGTCCAGGCCGGATCGAGCAACCCCCAGTGCTGTGGCCCGATCGAGGCTGCCGGATTGTGTGGCCAGGTTGCCGGGGTAACGGCCATGGCGGTCGCCGGCGGGTGCGGGGATGCGGCGAGCGCGGCCGCGAACACTGCGACGACGATCCCGGCCGAGGCGACAGCGAGACGAACATGCTTGGGAATTCGACTAGGCACTGAGTGTCCCCGACCTTTGAGCACGAGAGCGCTCCGTCCACGCTGTCCGATCGGACATCGCGGTACTGTCAACGCCTCCGTTGATGCGGCCGAGTGTCACTTGCTCGAACCATGATCAACATGGCCCGTCCTGCTTTCCGAGGACCTTCGCGAGGAAGTCGTCGTGCCGCGGATGAAGGCCGCACCTGCCTTCGATCTGAGCGCCGCGGGCCGGAGTTCGGCATCCGAGTCCGTCCCATCCGATCACGTGATTTAGGTGACGCGCGCTGACGCGTTCGGTGCCAGACTGAATTGTCGGTCACCGTCTAGTGCAGCGGAACTCTTCGCCTGCGCCAGCACCCAATCTCTTGAGAAAGCAGGTTCCGCGATGTCAGAGGACACTCCCGTACTGGACACCCTCGAAGCAATCACCGCAGTGTCGATCGAGCTGGGCACCCTGGAGGCGCGTGAGCACATGCTCGTCCGCCTGGCGGCCCTGGTCGCGGTGGATGCACCTGCCGGGTCGTACCTGCTGAACCTCGGCGCGGCCGTCGACGTGGGGGTGACATTGGAGGACGTGCAGGGTGTGCTGATCGCCGTGGCTCCCGTCGTCGGCACGACCCGGATCGTGTCGGCAGCAGAGAACGTCGCCGAGGCGTTCGGCATCGTGGTCGCCATCGCCGAAGCGGAGGCGGAGGCGGAGGAAGAGGCGCTGGAAGAGGCCGAGGTCATCGCCGAGGCTGAGGCCATCGTTGAGGCCGAGGATGAGGCGGACGGTGAGAAGGTCTAGTTCTTCCTGCTATGCCAAGGGGGTTGGGGCGCGCCCGGCTGTGGCGTCATGGCAGCAGGGCCGGGCAGAGGTGGATGCGCCTTTCTACAGATCGGTGCGAGTGAGGTGATCCTGTGAGTGAATCGCAGCCGCCGACCCGGGCTCGGGGCTTGCAGACGGGGCGCATGTCGGGTTTCAGCGACGGCGTGTTCTCCATCGCGATCACGCTTCTCGTGCTCGAGATCGGCGTTCCAGCCGGCTCGGAGAACGACCTGTTGGGCGCGTTGGCGGCGCAGTGGCCGTCCTATTTGGGCTACCTGGTGAGTTTCGCCACCATCGGCGCGGTGTGGTTCGGTCACACCGTGATCACCGAGTATCTCGACCATGCCAATTCGATGCTTGTGCGGCTGAATCTGCTGCTGCTGCTGGTCGTCGCGTTTCTCCCATTCCCGACGCGGTTGCTGGCCGAATACACCAAGGAAGCCGACGCCGAGCGGGTCGCCGCCACCCTTTACGGGATCAACCTGGTGCTGACGCTGGTCCTGCTGTCGGTTCTGTGGCGTTACGCGGTCCGGGAGCAGCTGGTGCGGCCCGACCTGGCCGACCAGGACGTGAAGACGCTGACCAAGCGGCTCACACCGACGTTGGGCGTCTACCTGGCGATGATCGTTGTCGGGCTGTTCCTTCCCCTCCTTGCGGTCTTCGGCTATCTGGCACTCGCCGTGTTCATCCTCTTACCGTTCAGCGGGCTCCACCGGAGAGCGAAGACCGCCTGAACAACGAGCGCTCAACCCGACCCGTTCGGGTGCACGCCTGGATCGACCGGCGCAGTGGAGGCGCCGATGGAGGCTCGCCGAGCCGAGGACATCTTCAACGAAGAAGAAATGGAGTAGGGATGAGCACCAAGACCGTAGAGTCGCGGACCGCTGTTGAGGATCGCGTGGCCCGCGGGCAGCGCGCGGCGGAGCAGACGCCATTGTCGTCGCACGGGCGTGGGAGCCGGCTGCTGACCGGCGTGATCCGGTCGACCTGCTGGTCGAGCAGAATGCGGCCCGTGAGCCCGATCTGGTGCCGGTGCGGCATGGCCGGATGATGGTGTCGCCGTTCACGTTCTACCGGGGGGCGGCGAGGGTGATGGCGTGCGATCTGGCCGCCACCCCGACGGCCGGGTTGACGGTGCAGCTTTGTGGGGATGCGCACCTGTCCAACTTCGGCGGGTTCGCCTCGCCGGAGCGGGACCTGCTGTTCGGGCTGAACGACTTCGACGAGACGCTGCCGGGCCCTTTCGAGTTCGACCTGAAGCGGATGGCGGCCACCGGCACCATGGCCACCGTGCCGACCCACCCTGGCACGCCTCGATCCTAGGCCGACGAGGGGAACCAATGCTTGGATGACAGAGCCGGCTTCTCGACTGAAAGAGGACATCATGAGCAACGCCGAAGTCCTCGCGGCGCTGACAGTGGCCGTGCCATCGGACGCACTGATTGTCAACCGAGACGTGGCCCAAAGTCTGAGTCACCGAATGGGCACCGGTCGGCGAACCTCTTGCGTTGATCCGGGCGACCTCAAGTGATGACGTCACGGCCGCCGTACGGATCTGTGACAGGTTTGGAGTGCCGGTCACCGCACGCGGTGCTGGCACGGGACCCGGTGGCGCCAACGCCATCAACGGCGGCGTGATCATCGCGCTCGACCGGCTCAACCAGATCCGCCTGATCGATCCCCTGGAGCCGTTGGCCGTGGTCCAGGCCGGTGTGATCAATGACGAGCTGCGCGCGACCGCCGCGGAGCAGGGGCTCTGGTATCCACCCGATCCGGCTAGCTCGCCCCTAGTCGACTATCGGCAGCAACATCGCGACCAATGCCGGGGGTGTGCTGCGTCAAGTACGGCGTAACCAAGGATTACGTGCTCGCCCTTGAGGTGGTCACCGGCACCGGCGAACTGGTACGGCTCAGCCAAGTGTTGTGATCTTGGTTCAGAGAGGTGAGTCCGCGGGTATGAAACTGCTATACGGAGGTCCGTACGAGTGCGAATGATCAAGAAGCAAGAGGACAAGTTCGAGGTCGACCCGGATTGGGTTCTGCCCCAGGTTACGGATCTTCTGCCGGACGGTGGCCGTCTTGATCAAGAGGTCCGCAGGCTTGAGAACACCTATTTCGATACACCGGGCGCTGGTCTGCGGTTGTTTGGGGTGACGCTGCGGCGTCGGGTCGGGGGCTCGGAGACGGGTTGGCAGTTGAAGGTTCCAAGTGGGACGGCTCGGATGGAACTGCAAAGCGGCTCGCGGGCGAAGACGCTCCCGGCTGCGCTGGCGGAGGACGTGGAGGGGCTGCTAGCCGGTGAGAGCCTCGAGCCGGTCGCAACGATCGTGACGACCCGCACGGCGTACCGGCTACTCAATGCCGACGGTGAGCTGGTCTTGGAGATTGCCGATGATCAGGTGGAGTCCGGTCCGCCCGATGGTGAGTCGACCCTGCACTCGTGGCGTGAGGTGGAGGTCGAGTTGGGGCCGGCCGGCAAGAAAAAGCACCTGGAGCGGGCGCGGAGGCTGTTTCAGGCGGCCGGCGCGTCACCCAGTACGACGCGGACGCAGCTAGATCGGGCCCTGGGCCCCATGTCGGCGGATGGGCAGGTTTCCACGGTCGAGGCGGGCACGGTTGGTGAACTGGTGGCCGGGTACGTTGCGGCGCAGTACGAGGTGCTCGCCAGCAACGACGTCGGGTTTCGCACAGGTAAGCCAGACGTGCATTCGACACGGGTCGCAGCGCGGCGGCTCCGAAGTACGTTGCGGATGTTTGATGACGTGTTCGACGCTGCGCCAGCTGAGGAACTGGGCAACGAGTTGGCGTGGTACGCCGACGCGCTTGGCCAAGTGCGCGACCGAGATGTTCTCAGTAGCCGACTGACCAAGCAGATCGCTGAATTGCCGCCAGAGCAGGTTCGCGGACCGGTCGAAGCCGAGATCAAGAAGACACTCGCTGCGGAACGTGAGGAGGCGGTAGGCGGGTTGAGCAAGGCGATGCGCACCGCCCGTTATGCGCATCTGGTGCAGCTGCTGCGCGGCTGGCGGGCCGCGCCGCCGCTTACGGAGGCCGCGGGTGAGGAGTCCAAGGCGGCGCTCAAGTATGTGGAGAAGGCCACGCAAAAAGCAGACAAGCGGCTACGGAAGGCCGACGACGACATCGAACGGTTGCATCGAGCACGGAGGGCGGCGAAGCGGGCGCGATACGCCGCTGAGCTCGTCGAACCGGCCGACAGCCAGATGAAAGCCGTCGCGCGGGAGGCCGCGGAGCTACAAGCGCTTCTGGGCGAGCATCAGGATGCCATTGTCGCCGCCGACTTCCTCGCCACGATCAGTTCTGATGGCGACGGGACAGAAGGGACCGGATTCACTTACGGGATCTTGATGGCGCACGAGCTGAATCGTGCGGCCCAGATTCGTGCATCACTAAGGAATTAGCAACCGAGTCGCTGCCGCGAGCCGGTCCCATTCAGCCCTGTGGTCTTCACCCGGTGTGGATGAGGTCGACGGAACTCGACTGATGATAGCTTCCTTGTCAGTAGCCCCACGGAGGATCAACAGATGACCAACCAGGCAACGGAGAGCCAACAAGTCACTCAGCCGTCGCACGAGAGTGGCTTGGCCCACGGCTTCGCCGTGTTCGCCGGCGTAATCTTGATCATGTCGGGCGCCTTCCAGGCCATCGCCGGCTTGGTGGGCTTGTTCGCGAACGAGTTCTACGTGGCCACCCGCAACTACCTGTTCCAGTTTGATGCGACCACCTGGGGCGTGATCCACCTGCTTGTGGGGCTGCTGGTTCTGTTTGCTGGCATCGCCGTGATGTCTGGACAGACCTGGGCCCGCGTGATCGGGATCATCTTGGCGGGGCTCAGCGCCCTGGCCAACTTCATGTTCATCCCCTACTACCCGTTCTGGTCACTGTTGATCATCGCACTGGATGTCTTCGTAATCTGGGCGCTGGCCGTCTACCACCCGAAGTCTTGACGGTCCTCTGAGCCCCAGGGGTCGACGACGGCTTAGGCACGGTCGTGGAGTCGCGGGAACAGGGGCTGGGTTCGCGACGTCTTGTCGTGGACAAAGGGTCCGTTTCTCTTCCGAAGCGAGCTGCTGCCCATCGAACGCATGGACGCACAACGCATTGCCCGCACCGGCGAGGTCAAGCGGCTCGGTGACCATCCCATGGTGATCCGAATCAAGACGGGCACGAGCCAGATGAGCCAGCATGCTCCCATTGGACCGTGGGTGCCGCGATCCGGACCGGGCCAATCCGGGCTAGTCACCCTAGAGGCCACCGACCCCGACACTATGTGCTGTAGACCGTGGGGGTGCGATTCCCGGCAACGCAGCCCGGCCGGCCGTGACGGGAATCACTCGGACGTGCAGACTGGCCACTTACTGCAGTGCCGAGACCAGGCGCATCACATTCTCTACATACCGTTCACCCCTCGACCGCTGGCTCCATTCGGCCATCGTCAGTTCGCGGCAAACCGATCGGTATCCGTCTGCGACTGCTTGCAGATCCGCAACGAACCGCTTACCGGTTGACATCAGCGTGATTTCGTAGTCAAGCCCGAAGGAGCGGTAATCCATGTTGCTGGATCCGATGATGCCGACCATGTCGTCGACGGTGAAGTGCTTGGCGTGCAACACCGTCGGCTTGGGATACAGGTAGATCCGCACCCCTGCCTCCAGCAGGACGTCGTAGTACGAGGCTTGAGCATGCTGGACCACGAACTGGTCAGCCTGCTCAGATACGAACAACTCGACCGCGACACCACGGTAGGCGGCGGTGGTGATCGCCTCCAACAAAGAGTCATCAGGCACGAAATAGGGGCTGGTCAAGGACAGCTTCTGCTGGGCGCGCTGCACCAGCCCGGTGAAAAGCCTCAAGTTCGGAATCGTCAAATACCCAGGCCCAGACGGCAGCAGCTGCATGGGCACGATGTCGGCGTCGGGATCATCCACGAGCTCCAGCTCAAGGCCCAACTTCTCTCCGGTCTCGGTGTACCAATCCATCGCGAAGACCGCCTCCAGCTCCATGATGATCTCGCCGCTGATCTTGATGTTGAGATCCTTCCAATGCCGCCCCACCTTGATGTTCGCCGGCTTGAGGTAGCTGGAGTCGATCAT
>DASVEX010000206.1:0-14528 GCA_036380335.1 Propionibacteriaceae bacterium
GCCTGCGCCCGGCTCCTCAAAGCCGCCGATCAACCCTCCGTCGGTGGAGTGCCCGCCTCCGTCGTGGTCACCATCGGCGTGGATGATCTGCTCGCCAAGGCTGGGTTGGCCGAAACCGCCGACGGCAGCCAACTCACACCCGATCAACTGCTCCGGATCGCCGACGAGACCGAGATTTGGCCCACCATCATTGATCGGAACGGAGTCCCCCTCGCGTTAGGCAGAACCCGCCGGCTCGCCTCACCAGGCCAAACCATGGCCCTCATCGCCAGAGACAGTGGCTGCAGCTTCCCCGGCTGCACCCACCCACCACAATGGTGCGACCGACACCACATACTCGACTGGATCCTCGGCGGCCTAACCGATCTAGAAAATCTGACCCTGCTCTGCAGATACCACCACACCCACTTCCTGCAGAAAGGCTGGACCTGCCGCATCAACCCCGACGGGCTCCCCGAATGGATCCCACCCCAATGGATCGACCAAAATCAACACCCCCACATCAACACCCGCATCCAACGCATCAACACCCAACGGCAACTGCGAGGTCGAGGCCGACGACGAACATCCGCCGCAGCTGCGTGACAGCATCCCAAACGATCACCGACGCTGCCTACCTGCAAGCTGCTGGCGTGCGGGCTGGCTACCAACCCACCCACCAGGTGCCTGACATCGCGGCCGTTCCTCCACCTAGGCCAACAAAGCCGGCGCGCAGGCGGGGTCAAGATCGAGCGGCGAGCGTCGGGAATCGCGCGCCGCCGCACGGAGGAGAAACGAGCGGTGGCGTTCTTTCCTCTGCGAGCGACGAAGACGGCGGCGGATTACCAAGCGCGATGCGCGTGCCGCTCAACGTCCGGCCCCGACGAGGAACGATCTTGACGCTCGAGCACCGGCACACAATCAAGATCGCAGGAACGACCGCCGGCAACCTACCTGAACGTCCAATATCGAGCCCTCAAATAGTTACCCAGCAGTAATTGCCTCAGCATTGTCTGATTGAGAGAATGCCATCTCTTAAGAAGCGCTCAGTCGAAAGCTTTTCTTATCGGGGACGCGTACCGTATGCACAAGTGGAACGTGAATTAGTCGAGGAGCTGTCCTGTTTCGAAGAATCCACCTCGGCGCTCGGAGGGTGACAGTGTGAGACCCACTTCCGGGCAGCCGTTCGTCCGCTTGGATGCGGTGTCGAAGTCGTACGGCAGCGGTTCTTCCCAGCTTGAGGTGCTGGATCAGGTCGAGCTGGATCTGATGGAAGGTGAGACCACCAGCCTGGTCGGCCGATCCGGAACCGGAAAGTCGACGCTGCTCTCGCTGATTGCCGGGCTAATGCGCCCTGACAAGGGACATGTCTATATCGGGGGGCAGCAGATGGACAAGCTCGATGACAACGATCGGGCTAATCTCCGCGCCGACCGCATCGGCTTCGTTCTCCAGTCTGACAATCTGATCCCCTTCTTGACTGCGGTCGAGAACGTGGAGCTTGCCATGGGCTTCGCCTCCGGTCGCCGTCCTGCGGCCCGGGCTCGCGAACTGTTGTCCGACCTTGGGCTCGGCCACCGGATAGATCACCTGCCGAGGCAGCTATCCGGCGGAGAGTCACAGAGGGTGGCTGTCGCCGTGGCATTGGCCAACGAGCCGGATCTGCTCCTCGCCGACGAGGTGGTCGGGCAGCTGGACTCCAACACTGCCTCCGACGTCATGGACATGATCTTCACGGCCTCCCGGGAGCGCAATCTCACGGTCTTGTACGTGACCCACGACGAGCAGCTCGCTGGCGAGGCTCATCGGTCGCTGCGTCTGACCGATCGCAAGGTCGTCGCGGTATGACTATGGACGCCACCATCGCCGTGGAATCGGTGATCGTTGAGCATCAAACCTCGAGCGGTCCGGTACGCGCCCTCGATGGGGTCACCTTCAGCGTTGCCAGCGGATCGAGTGTGGCAATCACTGGACCGAGCGGCGGCGGTAAGTCGACGCTGCTCGGGGTGATCGGCGGCCTCGCCCCACCGACCTCGGGCAGCGTACGGATTGGCAATTCTCCGATTTCAGAGTTGTCCGAGCGTGATCGCTCCGACTTTCGACGCAGTCACATCGGTTTCGTTTATCAGGTTGACAATCTGCTGCCCTTTCTTACATTGGTGGAAAATGTCGGACTTCAGCTTTCGCTGAATGGGCAGCCTTCTGGGACCGGAAAATCGCTCGCGATGCTCTCCAACCTCGGTCTCGCTGGCTTGGCCTACCGATTACCTGACCACCTATCAGGCGGCCAGCGGCAACGGGCCGCGGTGGCTCGGGCGGTCGTGCACCAGCCCAAGATCATCCTCGCCGACGAGCCGACCGGCGCGCTGGATACGGCAAACGCCGCAGGCGTTATCGATCTGCTGCTGGGGATGCAGCAAGAGATCGGCGCGACGTTGATCATGGTGACCCACGATCGGGAAGCCGCCAGCCGGCTGGATCGCCAGGTATATCTTCGGGACGGTCGCGTGTCATGATCGGCCGCTACGTCTGGCGCGATCTGCGCCGCAATCCGAGACGCAGCCTTACTGCGCTCGCCGGGATGACGCTCGGCATCGGCCTTTTTTCGGCCGTGCTGTTCTTCATCGATGGTTCCTCGGCGACGATGACGGCACGTGCCATCGCACCTATCCCCATCGACATGCAACGCGTCCTATCGGATCCGCTCGGCAATCGGGTACGGCTTACCGAACAGGTCACGCCATCACAACTTCAGCCGGGGCAACACGGACACGTCACGCTGGTCTTGGCGAACAACAGCTCCCATCCCGCCAATGAGGTCGTCATCAGAGACGAACCCGTTCCTCCCTTGAGCTACGTCCCCCACTCGATGACCATGGACGGCCGCCGGCTGTCGGACTACGGCGGCGAGTTCCCGCTTGCCCAAGGTGAAGCCAAGCTGGGCCTGAATCTCGGCACCGTACGGCCCAAGTCCAAGATCACGCTTGAATTCGACGTCGTCGCAGACGCCGCGGTGGAATCGGTGCCCGCTCTCGGCCCGAGCGCGAGCTTCTCCAGCCGTGAGATTGGCGACCCGACCAGAGCCAACACCTCCGACCCGCTGAGTCTTGACGAGCTGACCAGCAAGATCAGCCAGATCCCGGGCGTTGCTCGAGCTGAGCCGCTGTCTTTCGTCGATCTCGATCCCGGCTCGCTTTCGGCGGGCGCCAAACGGCCCCCCGAGGCGGCCCGCGTCTTCGGCCTGGACAAGCAATACATCGAGCAAGATCCGTCCATCCGCATCGTCGACGGATCCTACGAACCGGGCTCCGGTTTGCTCAGCGCCGAGGCGGCGCGCGCCTTGGCCGTTGGACCAGGCGATGTCGTCCAGGTACGCGTGCCCGGCACGCGCGAGCCGCTGAGCGTACGCATCAGTGGCATCACCGACGTCTCGCGAGCGAAGTCACTGTTCTACAGCCGGGAGGGCAAACAGCTCGAGCAGTTCGTCTACGTCCGGGACACAGTGATCGTCGGACCTGATGTCTTCGCCAAGGCGATCGTTCCGGCCTTCCAGAACGTGGCAACCGCGCCCGGCACCATCCTGCGTAATCAACCGATCCTCGAAGTCGACGTCTTCATGGTGCGCGAGCCGCTCGACGCCGATCCAGGAACCGCTCTGGCGCAGACGCAGGCTGTCGCCGACGCCGTCAACAGCATCGCGCCTGGGCAGGACGTCTTGATCGACAACATCTCCAATGCGCTCCAAGTGGCGCGGGATGACGCGCGAACAGCCAAGCGCATGTTCGTCTTCCTTGGACTTCCCGGCGCGCTGCTGGCCGCAATTCTTACCGCGTACGCGGGCGGCGTGCTCGCCAGCGCGCTGCGCCGAGAACAAGCGATCCTGCGGATTCGGGGAGCCAACCGGCGACATCTGCTCCGCATGCATGCGCTGCGGACCCTCGTGCTCGCCGCCGTTGGATCCGTGCTCGGTGTCGCCCTCGGTCTGATATCTACCGCGGTCGTCCTGTCCGCCGATGCGTTGGCCAGCGCCTCTCCAACGAGCCTGCTGGTGTCCGCATTGCTTGGTGCCGGTGCCGGCTTCCTTGCCACCGGCGTAGCGCTGTACGGGTCAGGCCGACGCGCCATCACTCGTCAGATCAGCGACGAACGAGCGCAGCTGGCATCCCGAGCTCCCCTATGGCGGCTGCTCGGAATCGATTTCCTGATCTTGGGCGCCGCATTGGCCGTTGAGTGGTACCAGCGTCGCCATGGCGGCTTTGAAGGCGTCCGTGGCTCGGTGTACTTCGGCCGCGCCGTCGAACTGCAGCTACATCTGGTGATCGTCCCGATCGGGATCTGGCTCGGCGGAGTCTTGGTGCTGGGCCGGGTCGTCGAGCGCGTGTTCGCCCACCTCCCGCTACCTCTCGGCCACCGCTTCGGCCGACCGCTTCGCGGCCTGCTGACCCGCAGCATTCGCCGTCGCTCCTGGGCGGCCGCCGCTGCCATGATCATGGTCGGGTTGATCGTCGCACTCGGCACCAGCGTCGCGGCGTTCAGTGCGTCCTACAACCAGGCGAAGGCCGGTGACGCGCGCTTCGTGGTGGGTTCGGACGTACGCGTGACACCGTCCCCGATCAGTGGTCTTGATCATCCGCCGAGCTACGCCGACCAGCTCAAGGTCCCCGGTCTGGCGACCGTGACACCTGTGGTCTACGGCCTACAGAATGCGCTGCTGGAGAGCGAGGTGAACGAAGACGCAGGGAACATGGCTGCCATCGATCCCACTGCCTTCGCACAAGTTGCCCCGCTCAACGACACCGACTTTCTCGGGATAACCGCAGCCAATGCCATGGATGCCTTGCAGCGTCAGCCGAGCGGCGTACTGCTGACCGAAGACCTCGCCGATACCCTCGATGTCGAACCAGGAGATGAGGTACAGGTTCTGTTCGCCCGGGGAACCCAGAAGCAGCAGCTGGCGGAGATGAAGGTCGTCGGACTCTTCGTACGGCTTCCAGGCTTCCCGGAAGGCGCTGACCTTGTGGTCAACATCAAGCGTCAGATGGAACTCATCCCGTCGACCAATGTCACCTTCTTCCTGGCGAACACCACAGACTCGAGCGATGCCACCTTGGATCGCGTCATGACAGAGCTCCGGGAAGGTCCCGGCACGACGGACGCCTTGCAATTCGACACCCGGGCGAGCGCGCTGGACAAAGATCAATCAAGCCTTGCTGCGTTGAACATCCGCGGGCTACTCACCCTTGACTCTGCGTACGCCCTGGCCATGGCCGCCACAGCGATCACGATCTTCGTATTCGGATTGCTGCTGCAGCGGCGTCGGGAGTACGTCACGCTGCGGGCCCAAGGGATGCGAATCGGAAAAATCCGATCTCTCCTGGTGACCGAATCGGTCGGTGTGGTGGTGGTCGGAGCGGTCGTCGGTGCATTAGTCGGCGGCGTTATGGCGTACTTCCTCGTGAAGGTTTTGCAGCCGCTCTTCGTACTCCGGCCAGAACTCGTTCTGCCGCGGACCGACATTGTCGTGCTTGCCGTACTCGTCCTTGCTGTCTCGGTGGTCGCGTCCCTGGCGGCCACCACAATCATTCGTCGTCTACCTCCGGGGGAGCTATTACGAGATGAGTAACCAGTCGAAGAACATCAACACATTGATCTCAGAACTGGGTGCTATCGTCGGCGAGGTGTTAGCGCCTGTCCGCTTTCGCCGCAAGGCCATCGCCGTCGCCAGCGCTTTTGTCGTGGTATCCGCGGCCGCAGCATGTAGTTCCGGAGCAGCAGCGCCGCAAACGGCCCCATCGGCGCCAGAGAGTCCCGCGCCGTCGCCGGTAGCCGCTACTGCCTCGACACCGTCGCCCAGTGCATCTGCGAAGCCGAGCAGCAGCCCAGTCACGAAGAACGCGAACTACAAGAAATTCGACCCGAAGAACTTCGTCGATCCGCTCGGCGGCGAGAACAGATGGTATCCGCTGGTGCCCGGTACTCAGACGCTGAGAACCGGCTCGATCAACCGCGGGAGCAGAAAGCTCACGCACAAGCTCCGAGTCACCGTGACCGATGTCACCAAAGTAGTGAATGGTGTTACCACCGTCGCCGTCTTGGACCAGGACATCGACGCTGGCCAGGTTGGCGAGGCCTCGCTGGACTACCTCGCACAGGACAAGTACGGCAATGTCTGGTACATGGGTTCCTACACCGAGATCTATGAGGGTGGGCAATTCGTCAATGCCGTCGACGCCTGGCTGACCCCCAAACAGGGCTCGAAGCCCGGAGTGTGGATGATGGCGGACCCGCAGGACGGCATGAAGTACGTCGAGGCTCATAACTCGCGGGAGACCATTCGAGCCGAGGTCACCAAGGTCGATGACCGAAAATGTGTCCCTTTCAAGTGCTTCAAGGCTCTGCAGGTCCTCGAGGACGGCCACGAGTTCAAGTACTTCGGCCCCGGCGTGGGCCATATCGCGACCGAGCCCAACTACTCCGGTGGTGAGCAGGAGAAGGAAGCCTTGATCAACGTCGTCAAACTGACGTCCAAGGGCTTAGCTGAGATGAGCGGTGAAGCGCTGCGGCTGGACAAGCACGCCCGTAAGGAGTCCAAGATCTTCGCCAAGTCCGAGGCTGCGAAGCGCTCCTGATCCTCGCAGGTCCGGTCGGTGGCTTCTGGTTCATGACGCTCCATGCCCTTCGGTGAATGCAGGGTGGCGGGGTAGACCCGACTATTTGATGGCCGTCGACCCCTGTTATGGCCGACCAGCAAATCGCCGCGATTGCCAGTTCTTGACTTTTGGTCAAACACTTGCTTAGATCGATCTAATTAATTTTAGATCGATCTAATACTGCGCAGAGGTGAACTGCTTATGGCCCGCGTGACGCTGATGGACGTGGCGCGACATTGTGGCGTCTCGCGCGCCACCGTGAGCCTGGTGCTGAACGACAGCCCGCTGGTCGCGGCGAAGACTCGCGATCGAGTCCGTCAGGCAATGACCGAGCTTGGGTATGTCTACAACCGGGCGGCGGCATCGTTACGTACCCAGCACAGTGACGCGATCGGCGTGGTCTTGACCAACATCACCAACCCATACTTCGCCGAATTCGCCACTGGCCTCCAAGACATCCTGACAAGCAGCGGGACCGTGCCCCTGCTGGCCGTCAGCAACGAGGACCGCGAGCTCCAGCATCGGTTGATCAAGTCACTGGTCGAACGCAACGTGGACGGCATTGTGTTGGTTCCTGCCCATGGCACCACGCCCGACAACCTCCCGAATCTCCTTGGTACTCCGCTGGTGCTGCTGGCCAGGCGCCTTCAGGGCATGGATGTCGATTATGTCGGCGCGCAGAACCGCGACGGCGGGTACGCGGCCGCAGAGCATCTTTACAGCCATGGCTGCCGCCGAATCGCCTTCGTTGGCGGCTTCACAGACTCCTCGGCTCGTGAGGAGCGGGCCGGCGGCGTAGCGGCATTCCTGAACGATCACAGCCTGGCCCTCGAAGCCGACCACTCCGTTGTTTGTGAGCCGGCGCGGCCGCACGCACGAGAAGCGGCGATGGAGCTGCTCACCAGGAATTCCGGCGTCGACGGTCCCAATGTCGACGGAATCGTCTGCTTCAGCGACGTGGTTGCCTTTGGCGTCCTCGATGCGATCGCCGACACGGGCCGCAGCATCGGATCGGAGGTTCGCGTGATCGGCTTCGACGACGTCCACGATGCGGGTCTCAATCGGCCCTCCCTCAGCAGCGTCGCGGTGCCGGCCCGTGAGACAGGTCGGCGCGCCGCCCAACTCGTCCTGGAACGGGCAGCGGGATCAACCGAGGCCACCGTACGCGAGGAGTTCCCGACCAAGCTGGAGCCGCGAGAGACCTGCGGCTGTCCCCGTCCGCAACTACTGGCCTGAAGCACAATCTTCGGAGGATCCTGCAGCTATGCGAACCGTACCTGTCCTAACCGGCGCCGAAGCCGCCCAACTGATCACCGATTCCGCGGTCATCACCGTTTCGTCCTCGTCGGGGCTCGGCTGTCCTGATGCAGTCCTTGAGGCAATTGGGCAGCGCTATGAAGAGACCGGTTCCCCGGCAAACCTGACCACGCTGCACCCGATCGCCGCCGGTGACATGTACGGCATCAAAGGCATTGACCACCTGTGCCGACCCGGCCAATTGCGCCGGGTGCTGGCCGGCTCTTACCCCTCCGGCAGCTCGAAGCTGGATCCTCCACTCATTCGGGAACTGATCCACAATGATCAAATCCAGGCGCTCAATATTCCCTCCGGCGTCCTGTTCCAGATGCATCGAGCCGCCTCCACCGGACAGCCGGGGGTGCTGACCGAGGTGGGGCTGGGCACGTACGCCGATCCACGTCTGGAAGGCGCCAAGATGAACGCGGTCACCGACGACTTCATCGAGCTCATGCAGATCGACGGCAACGACTACCTGTTCTACCCGGCGGTCCACGTCGACGTCGCGATCATCCGCGCCACCACCGCTGACCCGCACGGCAACCTGTCCTACGAGGAGGAGTGCAGCACTCTCGGGGCACTCGATCAGGCTTACGCCGCCCACAACAAAGGCGGCATCGTCATCGCCCAGGTCAAGAGACTGTCCGAGGGCCAGTTGCCCACCCCGGACGTCCACATACCCGGGATTCTTGTCGATGCCATCGTGGTCGATCCCGATCAGATGCAAACCACCCAGACCTTCTACGACCCAGCCCTATCGGGAGAGATGCATCGCGACCTCGACGACGTCGAGCCGGTCGCGTTCGGCCTGGAGAAGGTGATCGCACGCCGGGCCGCAGCTGAGCTACAAGTCAACGGCATCGTCAACTTGGGCTTTGGGATCTCGGCCGCAATCCCGCGAGTGCTGCTCGAGGAGGGCCATGCCGATGACGTCACCTGGGTGATCGAGCAAGGAGCGGTCGGCGGATTTCCGGCGACCGGGTTCGCCTTCGGGTGTGCATTGAACCCAGAGGCGCTACTGCAGAGCATCGACCAGTTCACGCTGTTGCAGGGCGGCGGCTTCGACGTGGCCATGCTGTCGTTCTTGGAGGTGTCGGAGGCGGGCGATGTCAACGCCTCCGCGCTGCCGGCCCGGCCGCATGTCACGGCCGGCGTTGGCGGCTTCAACGACATCATCACCCGCGCACCCAAGATCGTTTACTCCGGCTACTTCACCGCCGGCAAGAAGGACATCCAGATCGAGGACGGTCAGCTCAAGATCATTTCAGATGGAACGATCGCGAAGTTCGTGCCCAAAGTCGCCCAGATCTCCTTCTCCGGTGAGATGGCCCGCAAGCGCCGCCAAGAGGTGCTCTATGTCACCGAACGCTGCGTGATCGAGCTGACCGAGGATGGGTTGACGGTGATCGAGATCGCGCCCGGCATCGATCTTGAAAAAGACGTTCTCGGCAAGGCTGATGTGCGGCTGCTGGTCAGCGACGACCTTCGGCTGATGTCAGCCGCTTTGTTCCGGCCGGAACCGATGGGACTGATCTTGTCCCGTAAGCCGTCCCGCGTCGCCTCCCTCGCCCGCCAGTCCGTCACCTCACCGTAAGGAAACGTCCATCATGCCTGCCACCCACTACGACTACGTGATTGTCGGTGCCGGGGCCGCCGGCTGCGCCGTAGCTAACCGGCTGTCCGCCGACCCCAACGCGACCGTGCTGCTGCTCGAGGCCGGCGGCAAGGATTGGTCGCCCCTGGTTCACATGCCCGTTGGCTTCACCAAGCTCAGCGGTCCGCGCTACAACTGGGAGTTCTCCACTGTCCCGCAGCCGCAGCTGAACAACCGGGAGATGTGGTACCCACAGGGTCGCACGCTTGGTGGCAGCACTTCGATCAACGCGATGATCTATATCCGCGGCCAGAAAGAGGATTACGAGGCCTGGTCGGTGCTCGGGAACAAGCACTGGGGCTATGAGGAGGTGTTGCCGTTCTTCCGGCGGGCCGAGGCGAATGAGCGCCTCAACGATCGTTACCACAGCAGCGTAGGCGCGGTGAACGTCACCGAGCAGGTCCAGCACAATCCGCTGAGCAAGGCGTTCGTACGCGCCGCACAGGAGCTGGGGGTCAGGTTTGTCGCCGACTTCAACGGGGCAGTCCAAGAAGGTGTCAGCTGGTACGACGTCACGCAGAAGAATGCCCGCCGTGAGAGCACCGCCACGGCTTACCTGAAGCCGATTCGGTCACGCAAGAACCTCACCGTCCTCACTCATGCGCTCGGCCGCAAGATCGTCGTGCGGAACGGCCGGGTCACCGGTCTGGACATGTTGATCGACAACAAGCCGGAGTATGTACGCGTCGACCGCGAGTTGATCTTGAGTAGTGGCGCGGTCAACTCCCCCAGGCTGCTATTGCTCTCGGGCATTGGTCCGGCCGATGAGCTGCAGCAGGTCGGCGTCCCGGTCGTTCATGATCTGCCTGGAGTGGGCAAGAACTTCCAAGATCACATGGACGTCTACCTCACTGCCGAGACCATCCCGGTCAGCTACAACTCCTCCGACCGACCCGACAAGGCTGCCCTGGCCGGTCTGCAGTACATCACGACCAAGACGGGGCCGATCACCGCATCAGTCTGCGAGGCTGGAATGTTCGTGCGCAGCGGGGATGACGTTGCGACGCCGGATATCCAGATGCACGCCCTGCCCGCGTACGTGATCGATCACGGCCGAATGCGGGTCAAGGGCCATGGCATGACGATCAACACCTGTCACCTGCGGCCCCACAGTATTGGCTCGGTCACCCTGCACACTGCCAACCCCGATGACCCACCTGCCATCGACCCCGCCTTCCTTACCGACCCGTACGACTGGGAGAAATCGCTGCAGGGATTCCGCTGGGGACGGGAGATGATGCGCAGCAAGGCATTCGAACCGTACGTGATCAAGGAATATCTGCCGAGCGCCGACGTCAAGACCGACGAGGAGATCCGGGAATACGTCAAGCAGTGGGCCAAGACCGACTACCACCCAGTCGGCTCCTGCAAGATGGGCGATGACGATCTTGCGGTCGTTGATCAAGAGCTCAAGGTCCGTGGTATGGAAGGCCTTCGGGTGATCGACGCATCGATCATGCCCAAGTTGATCAGCGGCAACACCATGGCCACCTCGACGATGATCGGCGAAAAGGGTGCCCACCATGTGCTGCGCGGCCTAGCTCCGCCCGACCCGAGCGACGGTCCGGTATGAGCGGATCCATGGCCCCTGAGCCCGTCGAGGGGCGCGCTTCGACAGGCGCCGCCCTGAGCCCGTCGAAGGGCTCAGCGGGCATGCCGGACGTTGGCCGGGTCGCTGTGGAGTCGGACTGGGAGGTCGCCACTATTTGCCTGGATCGGCCCGCAAAGCACAATGCGCTGACCCCGGAAATGCTGGAGCAACTCGAGCAGATCCTCATCGCCCTCGATTCCGACCGAGAGACGCGAGTCGTCCTGCTGACCGCTGTCGGGGACCGCTCGTTCTGTGCCGGCGCTGACATCAAGCGCTTCAAGGCGTTGCAGCCGCTGGATATGTGGGCGCTGTGGACTCGCCTTGGACACAGGGTGTTCGACCGCCTCGCTGGACTCCGGCAGCCAACCATTGCTGCCGTCACCGGGAATGCCTACGGCGGCGGCTTCGAATTGGCGCTGGCTTGCGATCTGCGGATCGTTGCTGACGACGCCACGCTTGGTCTGACGGAGGTCGGCATTGGCGCCCTGCCGGGGTGGGGTGGCACCGGCCGGCTCCGAGATCTCATCGGCGCCGGACGAGCCAAGGAGTTGATCTTCACCGGCGAGTCGTTGACCGCCGAGCGGGCGCTGACCTGGGGCGTCGCCAATCAACTGGCGCCCAGGGCCCAGGTGATCGATGCCGCCCACGCCTTGGCCAACAAGATCGCAAACCGTGCCCCGATCGCCGTACAGATGGCAAAACAGGCCATCGACTCCGGCGACGCCTACCAGGCGATGGAGCAAGTCAGCTCAGCGGCTACCGCCTTCACCGACGACGCGGCCGAAGGCTTGGCGTCATTCACCGAGAAACGCGACCCGCATTACCGCGGGACCTGAACCTCCGCATGCATCCAACGCCAACAGAAGGCACGCCATGACCACAATCACCAGCACCGCACCGACCAACATCACCGCCAACAATTGGCCCAACATCATCGACGGCCGCGACATCGTCGGTGGCGGCAAGGAGGTGCTGCGCGCCAGCCCGGCCCACGACGTTCGCATCGCTACCTACCACAACGCCACCGAAGCCGAGGTCGACGCTGCAGTCACGGCCGCCCACAAGGCATTCAGCAGCGGTGAATGGCCGCGGACCTCGGGTGCGGAGCGGGCCGCACTGCTCCGGCGGGTCGCCGCCCGGATCGAAGCCGAGCGCGACGAGCTCGCCTTGATCGAAACCCTGGAGTCCGGCAAGCCCATTTCGCAGGCCAAGGACGAAGTGGCTAGTGCAGCGGGGATCTGGTACTACGCCGCAAGCCTTGCGCAGCACGCGTACGGGGACGCTCACAATCACCTGGGACCCAACTACCTGGCCCTGACGGTCAAGGAACCGGTCGGTGTCGTCGGAGTGATCACCCCGTGGAACTTCCCGCTCTTGATCGTTTCCCAGAAACTCCCGTTCGCTTTGGCAGTCGGTTGCACGGCCGTGATCAAGCCCAGCGATCTCACACCAGGTACTACCACCCGCCTGGTCCAGATCTTGCACGACGAGTGGGTGCCCAATGGCGTCGTCAACCTCGTCCAGGGCGGTGGAGACGTCGGTGGCTGGCTGTCGAGTCATCCCGGCACCCACATGACCACATTCACCGGATCCACCGGCGTCGGGCGCATGGTCGCCCAGGCCGCCGCCAAGGACCTGAAGAAGGTGAGCCTCGAACTGGGCGGCAAGAACCCGCAAGTGATCTTCCCCGATGCTGATCTTGACGCGGCATTGGAGAAGGTTGTCTTCGGTGCGTACTTCAACCAAGGCGAGTGTTGCAACGCCGGCTCTCGGCTCCTGGTACACGCCGATATCGCCGACGAGTTCACCGAACGGGTCGTGGAACGCGCGCAGGATGTCTCTGTCGGGGATCCGCTCGACCCGGCCACCAAGGTGGGAGCGCTGATCTCGGAGAAGCACCTCGGCGTTGTCAGCGGCTATGTTGATCTTGGTCGGCAGGAGGGCGCCTCGGTGGCGTTGGGCGGTGATCGGTTGAGCTCCGATCGCGGTCGGTACTACTCCCCCACCGTGCTCGCCGGCGTACCCAAGGCAGCTCGAGTCGCTCGGGAAGAGATCTTCGGGCCTGTGCTGTCGGTGGTCAGGTTTGCCGATCTTGCTGAGGCCGTGGAGATCACCAACGCCACCGGCTACGGGCTCAGCGCCGGGGTTTGGAGCCGCGACATCGATACCGCGCTCGGCTACGCGCGCGCCACCAAGGCCGGCACCGTCTGGATCAACTGCTATATGGATGGCTTCCCGGAGATCTCCTTCGGCGGCTATGGCGCCTCCGGCATTGGCCGCGAGCTCGGCCGGACGGCGATCGATGAGTACATCGAGCACAAGAGCACCATCATCCGAACCGGCGCCCAGGCTCCCTCCTGGGTTGGCGGCATTGGCGAGAAGTGAACAGTTCGCCACCGCCACTGCGTGAAGGTGCGCTCGTCAATCCCGATCAAGAAACGCTGACCGCTGACGTCGTAATCATCGGCTCCGGTATGGGCGGCGGCACGTTGGCCTGGGCGCTCAAGGACACCGGGCTGGACGTACTGATCATTGAACGCGGCCAGTTCCTGCCGCGGGAACCGGAGAACAGCCAGCCTGACCATGTGTTCATCAAGAAGCGCTACGTCACCTCCAAGCCCTGGTATGACGCGAAGACCGGACAGCCGTTCCAACCAGGCGTTTACTACTGGGTGGGCGGCAACACCAAGATGTACGGGGCCTGCCTGCCGCGCTTCCGCCGCAGCGATTTCGAGGAAGTGGCCCATCACGAAGGCATTTCCCCAGCGTGGCCGTTCAGCTATGACGATCTTGAGCCGTTCTACGCCAAGGCCGAAGAGCTGTACGAGGTGCACGGTGTCGTCGGGGAGGATCCGACCGAACCGGAGCACTCGACGCCCTACCCCTATCCCCCGCTGAGCCACGAACCCGCCGTCGAACGGTTGGCCGCACGGCTGCGTCAGCAGGGCCTGCACCCCTTCCATATGGCCAACGGCATGCACCTGCCATCAATGGCCGAACGGCGCGCCGATGCAACGTCCGACGGCTCCCCCTCTCCCACCGGGGCGAAGAGTGACGCCGAGAACCGCGCCGTCCGGCCCGCCCTGGAGTCGGAGGCTGTGCGGCTGCTGCTGGGCGCCTACGTGCGCCGGTTGGACACCAGCAGCGACGGCCACTCCGTTACGGCAGCGGAGGCCCAGATAGGCGATCGGAAAGTCAGGATCGAGGCAAAGACCTTCGTCATCTGTGGCGGAGCGGTCAACTCAGCCGCCTTGCTGCTGCGTTCGGCGAACGACCAGCATCGAGAAGGATTGGGGAACTCCTCCGGGCTGCTCGGCCACAATTACATGGTCCACAACAGCACGTTCTTTTTGGCAGT
>DASVEX010000207.1:0-9799 GCA_036380335.1 Propionibacteriaceae bacterium
GCCCATCACTGCCGCTTGCTGATCAACGTAATCAGCGTATCAGCCCTAGTCAGATCAATGCCGTTAGTCGGAACCAATAGTTACAAACGGTGCGACGTGAGTTCGAGCTCTATTACGACGTCTGATTCACGTCGTTCGCCGAACCCCCGGATTCACGCATGGATCCGGGGTTTCGCGCGTTTCGGGGAGACTCGATAGGGCCGGCTCCGATACAAAGCGTTACCGACTGTTCCAAAGTCGCGCCGGCAGGTTCTCCTGGCTGGCACCAGTCAGGCGGGGATGGCCGCGGCGCGCGCGACGGCCTCGAAGTACTCGGCGACGGTGCCCGGAAGGGTCTCAACATGGACGATCGTGCCGTTCTCGTGCTCGACCAGATCCACCACGCGGGCCATCGCGATGGCGTCGTCGTCACCGACCACCACAATGCGCCCGGGGGCGATCACGGAAGGGTCGCGAGCCTCGGAAAGCCATGTCCAGACGTAGCCGGTGTCGTCCTCGTTGTGGAAGTCGACCTCCAGGTCGACCACAACTGCACTGCTGCTCACGGTGCTCACCTCCTCCTCGATCGGTCGGGCACGTACCTCGGATTGTCCAGCACTGGTCCCAGAATATCGAGCAAATCGCTGAGCAGCTCTTCCTCCGGCCTACGGGCTCCGCCAGGTGGCCGGAATAGGACGGTCCAATGAGGCACGTGGAACGTGGGCAGGAGCACCGCGATTTCGGCCAGCTCGGCCCCGCGCACCCGGCGGTACTTCGGGTAAGTCCGGAGCTTCGATTCGAGCACGGCCAACTCGTCGACCGCGCTGCTAGCAGCGAAAAGTGAGATCCCACGCGCACGCTGGCCGCCGTAGGTGTAGCGCGTCTCAAAGAGCGCGGCCTGCCGCAAGAGCTTGGCACTCGTGTCCTCGCCCCCGCGGAGCAGCAGAACGAGGTCGTCGGAAGACACACCAGCCCGTACGACGTCCTCGAGCCGATCCACTCGCGCCCCTTCTGCATGTGCTCAGGCTGCGTAGACCGCAGCGACCGCGGACTCGTCCTTGTCGGGCCAGAGGTGTCCATAGCTGTCGAGGGTGGTCTTCGCCGAGGTGTGCCGCAGCCGCGCCTGCACCTCCCCAGCCCACACCAATCACGATGTCATTGGTGTTGGGCGGAACCATATTGGCCACTCTCAACGAGGGTCGGCGCGACGGAAATCCTCGCCTTCGTGGCGGATCTTTGTCTCAAGCTCTTGGTCCTTGTTGTTGGGTGGACAACGTGCGGTACGCGCCCGGTGTCGTACCGGAGTAGCGCTGGAATGCCGCCGACAGCGCTGATTCCGACCCGTAGCCGACCTGCGAGGCGACCGCAGCCGCGGTGAGATGGTCTATGCGGAGCAACGTCTCGGCGCGCCGCATTCGGCAGCCGAAGACATACGCCATCGGGCTCTGACCCACCAACGCACTGAACCGAGCGGCAAAACTGGCTCGCGACAAGCCGGCAGCTCGCGCCAGGCCGGCGACCGTCCACGGGTACCTCAGATCGCTGTGCAACGCCGAAAGCGCTCGGGAGATAGCGGGGTCGCGTAACCCGTGCAGCCAGCCTGGCTCGTCGGTCGTCTCTAGGTGGTAGCGCAGAGCCCGGGTAACCAGCGCGTCGGAGAGTCTCGCCATCACCACATCGCTGCCCAGTCCCCGCTCCATCGCCTCAGCCACCACGGCCTGGGTGAGCCCGGCAAGCCATGGTGCCTGGTGCGCATCGGCCGGCACATGAATGCAGGACGGGAACCCAACGACCGCCGGATGGTCCTCATCGGCAAAGAAGAACACCCCGCAGACGATCCTGGTGGCCGGACCGCCCTCACCGAAGATCGTTTCCACCTCGGCAGAGCTCTCCGCGAGCTTGAGCGATGAGTACGAGGGCCCCCGGGCATCCGCTGAGGAGCTCATCGTGTGCGCGTCAGCCCTAGGAAGCACCACCAAGTCACCCGGCCCGAGCGGGCGCGTCGAGCCGTCATCCAGAGCAAGGTGCGGATGGCCGGAGACGACGATGTGGACCCCGCGCAGCGGACCGTCGAATCGCAGCCGCCATTCACCCCGCAACAGCAGCGAACGGAAGCTCGCACTGTCGAGCCTCAGCTCGCGCAGGACCTGGCTCAGCAGGTCAGTGTGAGAGTTGCGGGCGTCCTGGACGGATAAGGAAGAACCACGGACGCTCACATATGGAGGATGCCTCGACGAGTTCGTAACGTCCAATGGGTAGTCAACCTCAGACGAAAAGAGTCGCGCCATGCGTCCAATGACCCGTACCGGCCTTCGAGGCATCGTCCAGGCCACAATTCCCGTCTCCGACTTGGCTCGCAGCGCCCGGTTCTACGCCGACCTGCTCGGCCTGCGGTACGTCCGCGAGTTCGGCGATGGCACGACGGTTACCGGCTGCGCGCTGGCCGACTTCGACGCGCGCTACTTCATCGCGCTGCGGCGGCGCGACCGGCTGGCCGGAGGTGAGGCCGATCTGCGCGGCGAGCACCCCGTGATCATCGAGGCGGAGAATCCGGAAGCAGCCGAAAACGTTCGCGAACGGGCCACTCGACTCGGCGTTCCGTCGACTTCGGGGACACACGCCGACGGCACATGGATCGAGTTCCTCGACCCGGACGGAATAGCCCTACGGATCGTGCACACACCAACACCGACCGAATCTTTCCTTGGCGTGACCTTTGGGCCGAACGGTCAGCAGGGGTTCTACGATGAGCCGAAGCTGAAGGTGTCCAACGTCCCCGTCAGGCACTGATCCGCTGGCGGTCACTGATCTCCCACGTTCCCCCGCCTAAGCTCGCCGCCTAGGCAACTCTCGGCATGGGAATTAGGGTGCCTGGGTGCTGTCTGTCGCGCTCGCTGCCCTGTCGGGACTGATCTGGGGCGTCGGCGATTTCTCGGGCGGTAAGGCGACTCAGCGGGCGGCCGTGCTCCCGGTTGTGTGGATATCAAAGCTCGTGAGCCTGCCGCTACTCGTGATCTATCTCATCGCGACGTACGTGCCGGTGACGGCCATCGGCTTGGCCTGGGGCGGTTTGGCCGGTGTCGCCGGCGTCGTTGGCTTGGTGTTGTTCTACCGCGCACTCGCGGCGGGCGCGATGACGGTGGTGGCGCCGGTCACCGGCGTCACGTCAGCCGCTATTCCGGTCGTTGTCGGACTCGTCGCGGGCGAGCGTCCCTCACCTATCCGGCTGCTGGGCGTCGGCTGCGCCCTCTTGGCGATCGCGTTGGTCAGCCTCGCACCGCATCCAGCCGGACAGCGCCAGGTGGTCACCCGCAGACTCGTTATAGCCGCGCTTGGTGCCGGCACCGGGTTTGCGCTGTTTTTCGTCCTACTCGCGGTAGCAGGCAAGGCAGCAGGCGGTGCTGTCGGGATGTGGCCAATCGCAGGTTCGCAGATCAGCGCACTCATCATCCTCGCCTTGCTCCTCCTCATGTCTCGACCTGGGCCTTGGCCGCATGACGCTACGCTGCGCTGGGCCATGGTGGCCGGGCCCTGCGACATGACCGCGAACGCGCTCTACCTGCTGGCCACCCGCGGCGGCGATCTCAGCGTCGTTGCACCGATCGCTGCGCTTTATCCGGTGACCACAGTGATCTTGGCCCTGATCATCGAGCACGAACGGCTGCGTGGCATTCAGGTGGCCGGACTGAGCTTCGCAGTCGCAGCACTGGTGCTCGTCAGCAGGTAATCGAT
Organism: Propionibacteriaceae bacterium; assembly: GCA_036380335.1. Taxonomy (GTDB): domain Bacteria; phylum Actinomycetota; class Actinomycetes; order Propionibacteriales; family Propionibacteriaceae; genus Microlunatus. The sequence continues at coordinate 3,712 of DASVEX010000207.1, forward strand.
CACTCTGTACACCGCGTGCGGGTCTCGCCTGTAGCCTCTCAGCGGAGGTAGATGTGCACGCAGGCGTGGAGTATCCCGATCGGGTCGCAATGGTCAGCATGCACACGTCGCCATTGGCGACACCGGGCGTAGGCGATGCCGGAGGTCTCAATGTCTATGTCGCCGAGCTAGCCCGACGGCTTGGCGAGCGCGGCCTCAAGGTGGATGTTTTCACCCGCCGGAATGCACCTGATGTGCCGGACATTGTCGACGTGCACGAGCACACCAGAGTGATCAACCTCAAGGCAGGACCCGCGGAGCACGTCGCCAAGGAAGCGCTCCCTGCGCTGATCGATGAGTTCTCAACGCAGCTGGAGGCACGGCTGGACGATCATGATCTGATCCACTCCCACTATTGGCTCTCCGGTGAGGTTGGTTTGCAGATCAAGCGTCGGCACGGTCTACCGCTGGTGCACACCATGCACACCATGGCTCGGGTCAAGAACTCCAACCTGGGAGTAGGCCAGTCAGCAGAGCCCGACGTACGGCAACGCGGCGAGGCCGCCATCGCCCGCGGATCCGACGTGCTCACCGCTAGCACGACCGACGAGGCGGCAGATCTGCGCAGCCACTACGGCGCACGCTCAGACCAGATCATGATCGTGCCGCCCGGAGTCGACTTGCGCACCTTCCATCCCTGCAACCAGCCCAAGTCACGGGCCCAGTTCGGGGTAGCTCAGGACGCTCAGGTGATCTTGTTCGTGGGCCGTATCCAGCCGCTCAAGGCACCCGACGTGTTGATCAAGGCCGTTGCCGAGCTGGTGCAGCGCGATCCCGCACTTCGTGATCGACTGCAGTTGATCATGATCGGGGGTCCCAGCGGCTCAAACCCGGAATGGTCGCAGACACTCGGACCGTTGGCAATTGATCACGGCATCAAGGACATGGTGGACTTCCGGCCGCACTCAGCACGTTCGGAGCTATTCCGGTGGTACTGCGTGTCGGACGTCGTGGCGGTGCCTTCCTACAACGAATCCTTTGGACTGGTCGCGCTCGAAGCGCAGGCGTGCGGCCGCCCGGTCGTCGCGACCGACGTCGGGGGGCTCCGACACACAGTGCGTGATCACTACAGCGGCCTGTTGGTCAAGGGTCATGATCAGCGCGAGTGGGCTGACGCCCTTGCCACGATCCTTGGTGATCGCGGCGAGATGATCAGAATGGGCACCAACGCAGCGGCCCATGCGGCAACCTTCAGCTGGGACAACACAGCGGCCGCCACGCTGGAGGCCTACCACAAAGCTGTGCTTGCCGCCGTCTAGCGCGCGATCTCCCAGCTACGCCTTGGAGGAGGCCGCCGGTGTCTCCTCGCCCGCCGCATCCTCAGCAGTCAGCGGCTTGGCGAGATCCTCCAGCGGCTGCCTCTCAGCCTTGACGCCGAAGATGACCTCCACCACACCGCCGATGATCATCAGTGCGGCACCGATGAAGTAGCCGAGAGCGATCTTGGTGATGTCGCCTGAATCGGATGCATTCTGGATCAAGGAGCCGAAGAGCAGCGGCCCGGCGATGCCGCCCGCCGCCGTACCAATGGCGTAGAAGAAGGCGATGCAGAGCGCGCGGGTCTCCAGCGGGAAGATCTCGCTCACCGTGAGATAAGCCGAGCTGGCGCCCGCCGAGGCGAAGAAGAAGACGATCGCGCCGCACAAGGTCAGCGTCACTGCGGTGAGCGAGCCCAAGATCACACCGGTGATGGCAAGCAGGATGCCGGAGACCAGGTAAGTCCCGGCGATCATCCGGACCCGCCCAACTGTGTCGTAGAGCCGGCTGAGCAACAGGGCACCGAGGAAGTTGCTGGCCGCGAAAATGGCGATGTACCAGCCTGTTTGCTTGACCCCGAGGAATGTTGTCAGCGTGTCGCCGTAGGTGAAGAAGAAGGCGTTGTACAAGAACGCCTGGCCGATGAACAGCGCGAAGCACAGCACGGTCCGCCGCGGATAGAGCGTAAACACGGTGCGCGCGATGAGCGCCATACTGATCGATCGCCGCTGCCGTATGGTGATCTTCCCCGACGGCTCGGGCAGGTCGCCATCCTCGGCGCGTACCTGCTCCTCGATCTCTGAAACAATGCGGTCGCCTTCACGTTCTCGACCGTGGATGAACAGCCAGCGTGGGCTCTCCGGCACATTGCGGCGGACCAGCAGCACGGCTACGGCAAGGATGGCACCAAGACCGAACGCCAGCCGCCAACCGATCGCGGGATTGACGAGCGTCGGGTCCAACAGCGGGATGGTAAGCAATGCTCCGCCGACGGCGCCTACCCAGAACGAGCCGTTGATCACAATGTCCACTCGGCCCCGGTAGTGCGCGGGGATCAGCTCGTCGATCGCGGAGTTGATGGCCGCGTACTCACCGCCGATCCCGGCACCAGTCAAGAACCGGCATGCGAAATACCACGCCGGATTGGGTGCGAACGCCGTCAGCACTGTCGCGACGGCGTAGACACCAAGGGTGATCAAAAACAGCTTCTTGCGGCCGAAGAGGTCGGTGAGCTGACCGAAGATCAGCGCACCGACGCAGCCGCCTGCCACATACATTGCACCGGCAAGCCCGATGTCGAAGTTCGACAAGCCCAGACCCGTATCGGCCGGCTTGAGCGCCTCGGACATCGAACCGACGATCGTGACCTCAAGCCCGTCGAGGATCCACACCGTGCCGAGTCCCACGACCACCAGCCAGTGGAACCTGGCCCACGGCAGTCGGTCCAGGCGAGCCGGAATATCGGTCGTGATTGTGCCTAACTGGACCGCCGAAGCCATCTACGCCCTCCCTGTTGCAAGCCTGGCCGCAGGCTCTGAATCGTCTTACCCAGGCCAGGAAGGGGCTACGCGGGGTCAGGCTAGGTGAATCCCCAGAAGACGCGATCCACAACATTTCTGGCTCGCCGCGTTACGCGCCGATAGTCCGCCAGCAGATGAGAGGACTCCCCCGCCCCGTAACCGAGCAGCTCAGCCAGGCTCGCTAGCTCCCGGTTGTCGCTAGGTAACGAATCTGAGCCTCGACCGCGCATCAGCATGATCTGGTTGCGAATCCGACTGGCAAACGTCCAGGCGGCTTCCAGGTGACCGGCGTCCATTCCATCGATGAGTCCAGCTTCGTGTGCGGCCCGGAGAGCCGCGACTGTCTGGGTCGAGCGCAACGCGGGAAGCCGATCGGCATGTTGCAGCTGGAGCAGCTGAACGGTCCACTCCACGTCGGCGATGCCACCAGGACCGAGTTTGGTGTGCTTGGCCGGGTCGGCGCCACGGGGCAAGCGTTCGGCCTCGACTCGAGCCTTCAGTTTGCGAATCTCGAGCAGCTGCGAGGAGCTCAGGCCGCCCTCCGGCCAGCGATGCGCATCGATTTCAGCCATCAGAGCCTTGCCTAGCTGCTCATCACCTGCAAGCGGGTCAGCGCGAATCAACGCCTGAAGCTCCCAGGTAGAGGACCAGCGGCTGTAGTAATTGCGGTAGGCGGTGAGCGAGCGAATCAGCGCGCCACCCTTGCCCTCCGGCCTGAGGTCGGCATCAATGCTGAGCGGCGGATCTGCGCTCGGCCGAGTCAGCAAGGTCCGCATCTCATTGATCAGCGCAGTCGCGACCTTGGTCGGGTCACCGTCGGCATTGGTGGCATCTTCCATGACGAACATGGCGTCGGCATCCGAGGAGTACGACATCTCCCGACCGCCCCACCGCCCCATTGCAATGACAGCAATCCGAGGAACTGATGCACGCGAGGCATCCCGGGCAACTCCCAGCGTGGCGTCGACGGTGGCTGAGGCCAGGTCGGTCAGGGCTGCGCCGACCTGGACCACGTCGTTCTCGCCGAGCAGATCACCGGCGGCGACGCGAAACAGCTCGCGCCTACGGATCGCTCGAATCGCTTCGACCGCCGCAACGCTGCTGCTTTGCCGGCCGGCAGCGGCGTGCATCTCTGCCTTGAGCTCGGCCAGTGATCGCGGCCGCAGCTCTTGATCATCGGCGAGCATCTGGACGGTCTGGGGGGCTCGCTTGAGCAGCTCGACCGCGTACCGGCTGGAAGCAAGAATGCGGGCCAGCCGCTCGGCCATCGCGCCCTCGTCGCGAAGCGCCCGCAGGTACCACGGGGTGGTGCCCAGCGCCTCGGACACCTGTCGGAAGGCCAGCAGACCATGATCAGGATTGGGTGCTCCCGCGAACCAGCCGAGCATAGCCGGCAACAGCTGGCGCTGAATCTCGGCCTGCCTGGTGACACCCTGACTGAGAGCGGCAATGTGGCGCAGTGCGGCGGTTGGGTCGGCATAGCCAAGCGCCTTGAGCCGGTCGAGGGCCGCGTCGGGCGTCAGCCTCAGAGCACTGGAGGGGATCTTGGCCACCGTGTCCAGCAGCGGCGAGTAGAACAGCCGCTCATGCAGCCGGCGTACCCGCTGTGAGGTGTGGCGCCAGGTGCTCAGCAGCTCCTTCACCGGGTCCTTGTAGCCGAGCGAGCGCCCCAGCCGGCGTAGATCATGATCATTGCTGGGCAGCAGATGGGTACGCCGCAGCTGGTAGAGCTGAATGCGATGTTCCAGCGTACGGAGGAACCGGTACGCCAGGGCGAAGCCCTTACCGTCCTCTCGTCCCACGTAACCGTTGTCGATCAAGATCTTGAGCGCCGGCAGAGTGGCCCGCGTCCTGAGCCGCTCGTCCACTCGGCCATGCACCAGTTGGAGGAGCTGGACAGAGAACTCGACATCACGCAAGCCACCCTCGCCGAGCTTGAGCTCGCGGCCTTGGTCGCGCGCCGGAATGTGAGCCACGACGCGTTTGCGCATCGCTTGGGTATCCGCGACGAAGTTCTCCCGTTCCGCCGCGCTCCATACCATCGGCGCCACAAGATCAACGAAGGCCTGCCCGAGTTCCAGGTCACCGGCAGCTGGCCGGGCCTTGAGCATCGCTTGGAACTCCCACGTCTTCGCCCACTTTTCGTAGTAAATGCGGTGGCTGGCAAGAGTGCGGACCAGCTGGCCGGCCTTACCCTCGGGTCGCAGTGCCGCATCCACCTCCCAGATGGTTCCCGCGGCGGTGTGCGCCGAGCAGATCCGGGTCATCTCAGCTGCCATCCGGGTAGCAATTTGCACGGCTTGGTCATTGGTGATCAGTGGTGTGCCATCGGAGTCCACCATCGGCTCGGCGACGAAGAGCACGTCGACATCGCTGACGTAGTTCAGCTCCTGAGCGCCGCACTTGCCGAGCCCGACTACCGCTAGCCGCGTCTTCAGGGCGTTCTCGCCGAGTTTCAAACGACTGATTGACAGCGCCGCCTCGAGGGTTGCGTCGGCCAGATCAGAGAGCTCATCGGCAACATCGGCGAATACTTCGAGCGGCTCAGGTGCACACATGTCGCGGGCAGCGATACGCAGCAGCGCTCCCCGATAGGCGATGCGCAGCTGATCGCCAGTGGGATCGGTTGCAATCGGCGTTGCGGATTCGGGGTCAGCGCCGGTCGCCTCCAAGAGCTCCCGCCGCAACTCTTCGGCGGGCATCTTGACCAGCCGGTCGGTGAGCAGCTCGATGTGGTCCGGATAGGCGAGCAGGTGCAGCGTCAGCTTGCTGCTGGCGCCCAAGACCATGATCAACTGGCGAGCCAGCACAGGTGTGGCGATCAACCTCGACAGCAGGTCTGGGACGCGCTCGCAGAGCCGGTCCAAGCTCGTCAGCGCATGATCTGGATCCGCACATTGAGCGAGCACGTCCAACAGCGGCTCGTGCTCGTCGTCCCAGTGATCGATGACGCGTTCCGCCGCTTCGGCGTCGACGAATCCCCGCCGAGCCAGCGTGCCTTGTGTCGTCTCAATCCGAATCATCGTGCTCGATGCTACTGAGCACTCCCGACATGATCCGTCCCCAAGCCTTGGACATCTTCCAAAGAAGCGCATCCAATTTGCGCAACGTGCAGAAGGGGAGGTGGAGCAACCCAGAGTCACGTAAGGGTCAAGCTTCGCCACGTCCATTGCCCTGGGCCGCGGTCAGTCAAGAATGCCGAGGCTCGACAACATCCGGCATCGGGGGAGCAAAACTCTCTGGCCGGAGAGAGGAATCATTTATGATCCGAC
>DASVEX010000208.1:0-43604 GCA_036380335.1 Propionibacteriaceae bacterium
CAACGCATCAGGGGCCTCGACGGAGTCACGCGCGACTACTACGTACGGCAGTTTCATGACTGGAAGGGCGGGGTGAATGTCGACAACCTCGAGGTGCGCGGCGCCACGTTCTACGCTCGCTTGTGCGCAGCCGCCCTCGCACGTGCCCATGCCCGCTGGGGCGATCGCATTGCCATCGCCTCCTATCTCGGCAAGAGCGACAGATTCGATATCGCGATCGCGGACTTTTCGGTGATCTACGCCGACCAGAACGAGCGCGACTACGACGCCTTCACTGCCGCGGCCAAATCCGGGCGACTGAGTGTCCAAACCGGCGTGTAGTCGACCACGCCACGCTGATCTGAGGAGAGACTGCATCTCATGGCTGACTCAAGCAGTCCCAGAAGTGGCGCATTCCCTGAACCGAGCCAGCATCCCTTAGGTGCGCCCACGGCAAGACCACCAACGATCGACCCTGTCGCCGTGATTCGTTCGAGGGCCTACCTCGGAGCGCTTGTGCTCGCAGCGATCGCGGGCATTCCGATCTCGGCAATCGCCTACGGCTTCCTCGCATTGGTTGCAGTGATCCAGCGCTACCTATTTACCGACCTGCCGAATCAACTCTTCGGGGCGGCCCCGCCTGCGTGGTGGCCGCTGCCCTGGCTGCTGGTGTGCGGACTGCTGACAGCGTTGACCATCAGGTACTTGCCGGGCAACGCAGGACACTCACCCGCATTTGGCTTCAAGACCGGCGGTAGTCCGGCAACCGGGCGCGAGCTTCCAGCCATAGCCCTCGCCGCGCTGACCACACTCAGCCTCGGCGCAGTGCTCGGGCCCGAAGCACCTCTCATCGCGATCGGCGGCGGGCTTGGAGCGCTGACCGTACGCCTCGCGAGGAAAGATGCGCCGCCGATGGCCGTGACGGTCATGGCGTCGGCCGGCAGTTTTGCCGCGATCAGCACGCTGCTCGGCTCCCCCGTGCTCGGCGCATTTCTGATCATGGAGGCAGCAGGGATCGGCGGCATGATGCTGAGCCTGGTGGCGTTGCCGGGTCTGCTCGCATCGGGCATCGGGGCCCTGGTCTTCGTTGGTCTGGACAACTGGACTGGCCTTGGCACGTTTTCGCTTGCTCTGCCGTCAGTTCCTCCCCCAGTGCCACCGACGGTGGCATCCATGGCTTGGGCGATAGTAATGGGGGTGGTGGGCGCCCTCCTCGGCTGGTTGATCCGATCTCTAGCGCTGCGGCTACGTCCAATCGTGCACTTGAATCGTGTCTTGGTTACCGTGCTCCTCGGTCTGCTGATCGGCCTCACGGCAATGGTGTATCAGCTCATCTCGGGACGCAGCTTCACCCAAGTGCTGTTCTCCGGACAGGATGCGCTGCCCGAGCTGGTCGAACACGCAGCCGACTATTCGCTCCCCGTGTTGATCTTGCTCATACTCTGCAAGGCTCTGGCTTACGGGCTCTCACTGAGCGCATTTCGCGGCGGTCCGGTCTTCCCTTCGATGTTCATCGGCGCTGCGATCGGTGTTGCCGCGAGCGCATTGCCCGGCATGAACCTGGCGGCTGGAATCGCTATGGGAATCGGGGCCATGTGCGCAGCCATGCTGCGACTGCCATTGACATCGACGCTGCTCGCCGTAGTGCTGCTGGGCACCGACGGTCTCGTGGTGACACCGCAGGTCGTCGTAGCAGTGGCCGTGTCTTTTGTCATCATCAACATCCTGCCGGATCCGAGTGCACAAACAGCGGAGCCGCCGGCTACGGGCCAGGCGCAGGCATCCGGCGCCGAAGGAGCGGGCTCCCCCTCGCCGACAAATGCTTAGCCGCCATCAGCGTCAGGCTCAGCATTGGCCTGCTGTACCGGCTGTTGCTGCCGCCCGTGCTTGATCGCGTCAACAATGATCCTGGCGCCGATTCCCACGATAACGATGCCGGCAACCATCTGCCCCGTCACCAAGGCTCGGGCCCCCTCGCTCGTGGCGGTGATGTCGCCGAATCCAACGGTGGCGAAAACGGTAACGGTGAAGTACAACGCATCGGTACGCGTCAGCGTCTCGCTGAAATTGCTCGCTGAGATCCGACCCATGACAAAGTATGTCGCTGCAAAGAGCAGCAGAAACAACGGAGCACTGGTCGCGAGGGATCCCACGGCACGCAGCGCGGGATATTCCGCCTTGATGATCGACCGCACCTGCAGGACGATGAGCCCGACGAGTGCCAAGAGGCCAGCTATCAGCATCGCGATCACGACATCAGTCGAGGTGCGGTCCAAGGGCAGCAGGTAGTAGATCGCAAGGAGCGTGACGGTCGAGGCGCCTGCCTTGAGCATGGTCAGCGCGACGCGACGCAATCGGTGCGATGCGTCGCGTCCGTTGCCATGGCGGGCCCGCCCGCTATCAGTCACGGGGACAGGCTAACCGTGGTCATGCCAGAGAGTTCTGAAGTTTGCACTTCGACACTCGTGAAGCGTCAACAGCCAAGGCCACCAAACAAGAACCGGTCGTTGCCTGGGTCCCACTACGGTGGCCTTCGTGGGCTTCTCCCAGGCTGAGTTGCAGTCTTTCCGTAATGCATCGGTGCCTGATCTGGTCGGTCCAGGACTGAAGCTGCTTTTCGTCGGCATCAATCCCGGCTTGTGGACCGCGGCTACCCAGACTCATTTCGCCCACCCGGGCAATCGTTTCTATCCGGCGTTGCGACTGGCAGGGATCGTCGATCGTGATCTTGGCCGGGGCGAACCGATGACCGAGGAGAACAGGGCCTATTTGATCAAGCGTGGCATCGGCATCACGAACCTGGTGAATCGCGCCACGGCCCGGGCCGCCGAGCTGGCACCCGACGAGCTGAGGGCAGGGCGCGCGCGGCTCGAAGACTTTGTTGTGCAGCATCACCCGGCGGTTGTCGCGATCACCGGCATCACCGCGTACCGCCTGGCCTTCTCGGCTCCCAAAGCCAAGGAGGGCGAACAGGCTGAGCTGACCAGTGGCGCCCGGGTCTGGGTAGTGCCCAATCCGAGTGGGCTGAATGCTCACGAGACGATTGCCAGCCTGGCTCAGGCGTATGCCGAGCCGGCCAGGGTCGCCGGCGTGATCAGCTAGCAGCCCCCGCGCGGGCCCGGCACCGAGCTGGCTTGCCGCAATGTGCTGTGATGTGGGGCATGACTTCGGGCGCGCTCACCGGTCTTGGCTACCCGATCGTGCAGCACACGTTGGAGAACGGGCTTCGCGTCATCTCCAGCCCGGACCACCTTGCGCCGTCGGTCGCGGTCAATATTTGGTACGACGTCGGCTCCCGAGATGAGGAGGAGGGCCGCACCGGCTTCGCCCATCTCTTCGAGCACGTGATGTTTCAAGGCTCGGCGCACGTAGCGTCCGGCCAACATATTGCGCTGCTGCAGGCGTCCGGCGCAGTGGTCAATGCCACCACCTGGTTCGATCGGACCAACTATTTCGAAACGTTGCCGACCGGCGGACTTGACCTCGCGCTGTGGTTGGAGGCGGACCGGATGGCCACGCTGCTGGATGCGCTGACTCAAGAGAATCTGGACACTCAGCGCGAGGTTGTTAAGGAAGAGAAGCGGCAGCGCTACGACAACGTGCCGTACGGGGACGTTATGGAACTGCTCAACACCTTGACATTCCCCCCGGACCACCCGTACGGGCACACCACGATCGGTTCGATGGAGGATCTGGACGCGGCAACGCTCGAGGACGCGCATGACTTCTTCCGGCGCCACTACCTGCCGAACAACGCAATCCTGTCCATCGCCGGCGACGTCGAGCCCGAGGACGCCTTCGAGCGGGCCAACCTCTATTTCGGACCCCTTGCCTCCGGTGTCAAGCCTCCAAAACCCGGCAATGGGTCACTGCCCTCCCTGTCCGGCCTCCCCCGTGTCGAGACCTCCGGCAAGGTTCCGGCCGACGCTGTTTACTTCTCTTGGCGGTTACCCGCGCGGGGCGGCAAAGATTTCGACGCGATCGACCTTGGCTTGAGCATCCTCGGCCATGGGCAAACCTCGCGGCTCCATAAGCAACTTGTTCGCGGTAACGAACACGCCGAGGGCACCAGCGCATCGGCGATGGGCCTCATTGGTGGCAACTCCTTCGGCTTCAGCTACGCACGGTCACGCGACGGCGTTCGGCCGGAACAGCTCGAGCAGGAGATGGCTGAGCTGATCGACCACCTGCTCACCGATGGGCCAACCGAGGAGGAGCTACGACGGGCGAAAGCCCAGTTCGAGAGGCAATGGCTCCATGAGCTGGCCCGCGTCGACTCACGTGCCGATGCGCTCGGCGAGTATGCGACGCTGCACGGCGATCCGCACTTGATCAATTCTCGGATTGCCGAGATCACCGCCATTGGCTCCGAGGAGGTTCGCGATGCTGTGCGGGAATGGCTTCGTCCCGACCAGCGAGCAACGCTGATCTACCGGCAGGAGGCATCATGAGGGAGTTCCTGCCGCGCCCGTCGATCACTCCCGCCGCCGTCTGGGCGTTTCCGTCACCTCGCCGCGCACGGCTGAGCAACGGGATCGAGCTGATGATCTTTGATCTTCCTGGCCAGCACGTGATCGCGGCTCACCTTGTGTTGGACGTGCCGCTCAATGCCGAACGTCGTGACATTGAAGGCGTTGCGACCATGTGCGCACGAACCCTGGACGAGGGAACACATCGACACAACGGGGAAGAGTTCGCGGAGCTCCTGGAAACCGAGGGCGCGGGCTTCGGAGTTGATCTTTCGCTGTCGGGGTTGCAGATCGTTCTCGACGTGCCGGTATCGCATCTCGAGCGCGCCCTTGAGCTGTTCGCCGAGGCAGTGACCGAGCCGTCGCTTGCCGATCGCGATGTCAATCGCCATGTGCAGCTTCGGCTGGCCGAGATCGAGCAGGCGCAGGCAAACTCCGCACAAACGGCGAGCATGGCTTTTCGAGCAGCCGTCTTCGACGAGACCACCCGGGCAGCTCGGATGAGCGGTGGCGAGCCAGACACGGTCCGCCAGGTGACACCGGCTGCTGTGACCGCCTTCCATCATGATCATTTCGGACCGTCGGGAGCGACGCTGGTGCTCGCGGGCGACTTCGTCGAGGACCCGATCGCGGTTGCCGAACGCTGCCTCGGATCGTGGCGCAACGACGATCAGCACCAGGTGAGCATCCAAGAGCCGACTCCCGGCCGGCGGCGCACTCTACTGGTCGACCGCCCCGGCGCGGTGCAAGCTGATGTGCGATTCGGCAGCTTCGGCATTGACCGGCTGGATCCGCGCTGGGCCGCGATCAGCGTCGCCTCGTACGCCATGGGCGGTGCATTCCTGTCCCGGCTCAACGCCGTGTTGCGGGAGGAGAAGGGCTACACCTACGGCGTGCGGATGAACTTCGGCCCATTGCGAACCGGCGGCTCGTTTGCCGTACAAGGTTCGTTTCGCACCGAGGTTCTCGTCGATGCGCTCGCCACGACCCGGGACTTGATCAAGGTTGACGTCGCACCGTTCACCGGCCAGGAGGTCAGCGACGCGGTCGCCTTCTTCACCGGCGTTTCTCCGCTCCGGTACGCCACCGCCGATGGGGTGGCTGATCAGGCGGCAACTCAGGCGCTCGCGGGGCTGCCTGACGATTACGTCGATCGGAGCCTCGCGCTGCTGCGTTCGGTGACTCCGGAAGCAGCCACCGAGGCGTACCGTTCCGTCGTCCATCCGGACGACCTGACCCTGGTGGTTGTCGGCGACGCCGAGCGGCTGGCCGACCCTCTCCGCGCCTCAGGCTTCGAAGATCTCGAAGTGCGCACCGCTGTGGGCTGAGCCTGTCGAAGGGCTCAAGGCGCATACTCTCAGCGGCCGAGCGCACGCATGGCACGTTGAACGGCGCCCTGAGCCTCCTCGATCTTCTTCTGGTAGGCCCCCAGATCTCCGGAGGTCAGCGCCTTCTCCGCGGCCGTGAAGGCCGCGTCCGCCTCACCCAGCGCCTTGGTCGCTGCCGGATTGTCGGGCTTGTTGTTGCCTGCAGGGGTATTTCCATCGGCACTGGCTTCCCCGGTGCTGCCGCCGGCGCTGCCCTGGAACACCTGGTCCAGCGCCTGTTGCAAGGTGTCACCGATGCCGACCGACTGACCAAACCTCACCACGACGAAGCGGAGCGCCGGATATGAGCCGGTGCTGCCCTGACGTTGGGTATAGACCGGCGTCACATAAAGCAGCCCGCCACCGACCGGCAAGGTCAACAGGTTGCCGAACGTCGCGCTGGCCGCGCCCTGGTTCAGGAAGGGACGGAGTCGATCGGCCACTGTTTCGTTGGTGGTCATGGCGTTGAAGGACTGTCCGGGTCCGTCGATCTGAGAGGTGTCGGACATCTGGAGAATGCGCATCCGCCCGTATTCGGGGCTGCTGGCATCGGCGTTCACCGCCATGTACGCGGCCAGGTTGGAGCGCTTGAACGGCACGTATGAGCTGGTCAGCGAAAAGATTGGGTCCTTGTCACCGGGCCATTTCACCGACAGGTAGAACGGCGGCTCCTTGGTCTGGGCCGACGCGCCTGACACCGGGTCGTTGGGGACGTCCCACAGGCTGGACCGCTGGTACCAGTTGTCCGGGTTGGTCATGTGATAGCGGGCCAGGATCTGCCGCTGCACCTTGAAGAAGTCTTGCGGGTACCGCAGATGATCAAGCAGGTCTTTGGAGATCGCCGACCTCGGCTGCACGATGTTGGGGAAAGCCTGCGACCAGGCCTTCAGGACAGGGTCGGTGTCGTCCCACGCATAGAGCTTCACACTGCCGTCGTATGCATCGACGACCGCCTTGACCGAGTTGCGCATGTAGTTGATGTCGTCCTGCGGCTGCGCCACGACGGTTCCTCCAGCACTGGTCTGGGCGTCGGAGGTGACATCATTCAGGTTCACGCGCTCGCTGTTTGGATAGGAGTCCGACGTCGTGTAGCCGTCGACGATCCAGACGATTCTGCCGTCGACGACGGCTGGGTACGCATCGCCGTCAACTTTCAGCCATGGCGCGGCGCCCTGCACCAGCTGCCGCGGTGTCCGGTCGTAAATGATCTTGGAATTCGAGTGCACCCGATCTGACAGCAGAATGTTGACATCGGCGAACTTGGCGGCATAAAGCAACCGCTGCCACATGCTGCCGATCTTGACTCCACCCTTGCCTGTGTAGGTGTAGGTCTTGGGATTGCCGCCTTCGCCCCCGCCGGGGGTATCAAGCTCGATGGGCGGCGTGCCCGCTGGTGCGCCGACGATGGAGTACTGATCCGGCCGTTGGCCCTGCAATTCCCCGAAATAGATGCGTGGCTCGTGCTCTTCGATCAATCCCGTCGGAGGGATGTCCTTGGCGATCCACTCGGGTTCACCGCCGGGCTGACGACGGTTGCCGTACGCGGCGACGAGACCGTAGCCGTGGGTGTAGACGGTTTTCCGGTTGTTCCAGTTGTCCTCGACACCGCCCAGGTCCATTTCGCGGACCGCGACCACGGCGTCGGTTTCCTTGCCATTGATGGTGTAGCGATCCACATCGAGGTTCTTGGGGAACGCATAGTAGCCGCGCACCTGCTGCAACTGCTCGTACGCGGGACTCACCACGTTCGGATCGATGAGTCGGATCCCGGGCAACGCCTCAGCATCTGCTCGTAGCTGACCTGCCGTGGCGGTGGTCTTGGCCGAGTAGTCCGTGATCTCTACCTTGTCCACCCCGTACGCCGCGCGAGTGGCTTCGATATTGGCTTTGATATAGCTGCGTTCCTTGTCCGGCTCATCGGGTCGCACGCTGAAGTACTGCACCGCGCCTGGATAGACCAGCCCGAGCACGATAGCCGACAGCAACAACAAGATCAGCCCGATAGTGGGGACCATCCAGCGGCGCAGCACGGCATTGACAAAGAAAAGCAGCGCGCAGATTGCCGCGATAATCGCCAAGATCATCTTGGCGGTCACCGTTGCATGATCGGCGGTGTAAGAGATGCCAGTGAACAACCGGTTGGAGCGGTCGATTGCCAACGCATATTGGTCGAACCAGTAACTCACGCCCTTCACCAAGACGGCCAGGCCGACCAAGATCGACAGATGTGCCTGGGTAGCTCGGCTACCGCCGCGTCGAGGTCCGCTGAACCGCAAGCCGCCCATCGTGTAGTGCACGATGGCCGCCACGATCGCACTGAAGACCAGCGCGGCGAAGGCGAACGACAAGACGAACCGCCACCACGGATAGGAGAAGACAAAGAACCCAACGTCAAGCCCGAACCGCGGGTCGGTGACGTTGAAGGGCTGCGCATTGCGCCAGGCCAGGTATTCCAGGGCCCGCCCACTGGCGGCACCGCCGGCGAACAGGCCTACGACGACACCTATCGCGACCAGTACCCAGACGAATCTGGACTCCAGCAGTTCCCGATAGCGTTCGAGCAGCGGGCTGCTCGGCATCTGCACGCCCAGCCGCGGCCGGAGCCGATAGGCGATGGCTGCGTTGGCGACAACACATGTCGCCATGATCAGCCCGAAGGCCACAAACAACCCGATCCTGGTGAGCAGCATCGTGCTGAATACCGAGGCGTAGCCGAACGACCCGTACCAGAGACGGTCCGTCCAGACGCTGGTGAATATCGCGAAGGCCACGATCAAGACCGCGACGATGACCAATGTCGGCAGAATGGCGCTCCGTCGCCGGCCGACCCGCAGACTGCTCAAACTCTCATCTCTCCTCAACCACTGCTACGGCGTACTCGTTGTCACGGCAACGACCCAGCCGGCCCGGGCGGTTCCGTCCGTGGGTGAAATGCCCTGAGCTTGTCGAAGGGCACCGGGGCTTCGGCGGGGCTCAGCCCGCATGCAACGTCACTTGTGTCAGCGTATGCGCCTGCATCGCGCGCAGTTCCCGATTCCACGTCTCTTCGCCGATCTAGCAGTGCGGTAACGCGTTGGTGTCGCCCGAGCGGTTGAGAGTCTGCACGGCCTTGATGGCATCCTCCAGTGTGGCGATCTTGATCAGGGACATTGGGGTATGCACCCCGGCCAGATCACGGCAATTAGCGGCCGGGACGAAAAAAGCCGTGGCGCCGGACTTTTGGGCCGCCGCAATCTTTTCCTGAATGCCACCGATAGCTTGGACATCCCCATCAGGCGTGATCTTTCCGGTACCAGCGAGGTGCCGGCCCGCCAGCAGGGGTCCGTCGGTGATCTTGTCATAGATCGCCAGCGCAAAGACCAGGCCGGCGCTGGGGCCGCCTATCTGTTGGCCGAGGTCGAAGGAGATCTTGGGGTCGTAGCGGTAACCGGTGGCCAAGGTGATGCCGACGACCGGAACATCGGATTGGACGTTCGACTCCACCGTGGTCACGGTCACGTCAGTCTGGACCTTGTTCCGGATGACCACGAACCTTACTTTTTCACCGACTCGGTGAGCCCGAATTGCGTCGGCCACCTCATCGTCGTCGGTTGTGGCCACGCCGTCGACAGAGACCACCAGATCGCCCGGAAGCAAGAGCTTGTGAGCCGGGCCACCGACGGTCACCGAAAAGATGGCCGGCATCTCGGTTACCGGCCGCCCATCGGCGCGCAGCGCGGCCACCACCGCGTCGTCTTGCGCCGTTTCCATCATGTCGGCGTCTTCGTTTTCCACTTCTTCGGCCGATTTGCCTGGGGCGTAAACAGCGTCGCGCGGCAGCACATCGCGGTGCGGCAGCCAATAGGCGAGCAACGCTTGGGGCAGGCTGAGGCGGGCATCGGCAGGTGTAATCGCGACTATGGTCATGTCGAGCCGGCCAGTCGTGGCATAGGTATCCATGCCCTGAACTTTGATCATTGGCTCATTGCCCACGTTGCCGAGAGTGTCCCGGGTTCCGCCGGGACTCCAGCTGACAAAGGGCACCGGGATAACGACGAGCAGCACGGCAAGGCAGATGAACGCCAGTGCCGAGACGAATGCGGTCCAGGTTTGGCGGGTCACGGCAACCCAACTGCGCCCTGGGGTTGTCGCGCTGCGACGCCCTCATCTCCCAGACCCACCCACTCAGCATCGCCAGAGGCGAAGTGCTGTTCCTTCCAGATCGGCACCTCGGCCTTTAGGGTATTGATCAAGTGCGCGCAGGCGGCCAGCGCTGCCTCTCGATGAACGGCACCGACGGCCACCACTACGGCAACGTCGCCGACCTCAAGGCGTCCGATGCGGTGCTCTACCGCGATCGATTCGACATTGTGCAGCTCGGCGGCCTCGGCGGCACATCGTCCCAGCACCTCGGGAGCAGTGGGGTGTTGGGTGTAGTCGAGTGAAGCGACCTCTGCACCATGGTCGTGATTACGCACGGTCCCGACGAACAGCGCAATGCCACCGACCGTTGGGCCCGACACCATCCGGATTGCCTGACCGACATCAAGCGGTGACTCGCTGATGCCGGCGAGGCGAACCCTCGCCTGACCACTGTCCGATGGCACGCATCGACCTTAGTACCCCTTTCCCAGATCCCTACCCGGATCGACAACCAGCGGCCATGCCGTGTTGATGTCCGATGTCAGTTTCTCCCAGCCCTGAATTTGCATCACTCACGTCGAAACAGCCGAAATGCCGCCCTTTTTGCATCAGCCGTGATGCGAAATCAGGGAGGGGGACGCTGTCTTGAGCTTTGACGGTCACTGCGTCTGGTCCCTACGCCGTTAGCGATCAGCCGGTGCGCTACTGAGCCGAGACGCAGTCCTCCGCGTACGGTTGAATGATCACAACTGCAACCCCAGAGCTGTAAGGGCGGTCATGCGCCAGCAGCTCCCGATGAATCAGCAACCTGTCAGGAGTCAACATGGCCGAGGATCGAACACCGGATCCGGCCGATCAACCCGAGGATGACAAAACACCGCCTCGCGACAATCCACCCGAGCCCTATCGACTAGGCGGCTCCGGGCGGTCCGGAAAGGGCCCGGAAAGCTCGTCCGGAAAAAGCGGAGGAGAGCCGAGCAACCCATTTGAGGCGTTCCTCTCGTCGTTGGCGGGTGGGGATATGAATGCGCTGGCCGCCCAGTTGCAAAGCGCCTTTGCGATGCTCGGTGGGGCCGGCTCGACGTTCGGCGGCGGCACCACTGAGCCTGGTTCGGGCGTGAACTGGGAGGTGACCAAGGACACCGCGCGCAAAACCGTTGCCTCGCTGGGGCCTGATCCGACGCCCGATGCGGGCCAGCAGCGTGCCGTTACCGAAGCCGTCGAGCTCGCCGAGGTCTGGCTCTATCAGGCGACCGCGTTCCCGCGGGTGAGTACCAACGTCGCCGCATGGAGCCGGGCGGAGTGGATTGAGCAGACCATGCCGGTGTGGCGGCGACTCGTGGAGCCAGTGGCGTTACACATTGCCGACGCGATGGAAGGTGCACTGAATTTCGGCGGCTCTGAGGAGGCCACTGGTTTGCCAGGCATGGCCGGCATGGAGCAGATGCTTCGCCCGATGCTGCGCACCTCTGGAGCGAGCATGTTTGGTCTCCAGCTGGGCCAGGGCTTAGGTCAGCTTGCGACCGAAGTGGTCGGCGCGACCGACATCGGTCTGCCGCTGAGTGAACCCGGACGTGTCGCACTGCTACCGACCAATATCAAGGCATTCGGCGACGGCCTCGAGCAATCGAGCTCCGACGTCACGCTCTATCTCGCGTTGCGGGAATGCGCCCGGCAGCGCCTCTTCGCCTCGGCGGGTTGGTTGCGAGCCCAGATGCTCACCTTGGTTGAGCAGTACGCGAGTGGCATCACCATCGACACCTCCGCATTGGAGCAGGCCGTTGGCCAGCTCGATCCCAGCAATCTCGAGGAACTGAGTTCCTCGCTGGAAGGAGGGCTATTCGAGCCACAAAAGACGCCCGAGCAGTTGGCCACGCTAGGGCGGTTGGAGACGATGCTGGCTCTTGTCGAAGGTTGGGTGGACGACGTGGTCACCCAGGCAACAGCGGAACGGATGCCTTCAGCACCTGCTTTGGCCGAGGCGGTACGTCGCGCTCGAGCGACCGGGGGTCCGGCCGAGGAGACGTTCGCAACCCTCGTTGGTCTTGAGTTGCGGCCGCGGCGGATGCGCGACGCCGCCAACTTGTGGGCCGCGCTGCGCGACGCTCGCGGGATGGAGGGTCGAGACTCTGTCTGGTCGCATCCCGACCTGATACCCACGTCCGCTGATCTTGATGATCCGCTGGGCTTTGTCGCCGGCGAGGCGCGCACGGAGGGCGGGCAGAGCGCGGACTTCGACGCCGCGCTCGAGGAGCTTCTCAAGGGTGAGGGCACCGAAGGCGACGAGAAATCCGAGTAGCCGAGTCGCCGACGGCTGCTCTGGAGCTCAGTTGTCGCCGGACCTTGCGAAGCTGGTTGGCACCCGACTCTGAGCAAGAT
The DNA here is from genome assembly GCA_036380335.1 of Propionibacteriaceae bacterium. Taxonomy (GTDB): domain Bacteria; phylum Actinomycetota; class Actinomycetes; order Propionibacteriales; family Propionibacteriaceae; genus Microlunatus. The sequence continues at coordinate 12,317 of DASVEX010000208.1, forward strand.
CAATTGCGGAGGCATTTTCTTGATCATCTTGCGAAGCGGGCCAACGGCTGGTCGCGGGACTGCCTTGGTGCTCATCTGACCGCCAGCTCGCTGATTTGTGCGGCGGCCGACGGCAAGGTGCTGCTGACATTGCACGCGCGGATCGGACGCTGGCTACAGACCGGCGGTCACATCGAGCGAACTGACCCCACCTTAGAAGCCGCCGCCCTTCGGGAGGCGAACGAAGAGAGCGGACTTCTCGGTCTGTCGCTCGATCCGAATCCACTCCTGCTGTCCAGGCATGAGGTGCCCTGTGGTTCGGTTCGCCCCACTTATCACCTCGACGTGCAATTTCTCGTACGCGCGGACTATCCAGTTATGCCGGACATTTGCCCGGAATCACTCGATATCCGGTGGTTCCCTCATGATCAACTGCCTGATGTGGACCACTCGGTGAGCGCGCTGGTACGCGCCGCGAGCGGCCGGCTCGGCTGGTAGCCGGCAGTAGGCGCTCCCCCGGCACGGCGAACTCAGCTGCTCGCGAGTGTGACAGGGATGCCGTGGTCATGCGCGATGCCGAGTCTGCGTTCCCGAAGCGAGCCGCCGGAACCCGGGTTCCAGAGCCGTGTACGCAGCTCGGGCTTGCCGCCTCGCGGACCATCCACGGCATACTCCAGGCTAACTTCGCCGAGCAGGTGTCGCGCGCCGTAGCGCGACAAGATCTTCTCAACAGCGCTCACCTCATCGCGCGGCCAGTACATCTGGGTGACTGAGTGCCAGACAACGGGGAGTCCATCCAGCTCGTCTGTCAGCGCATCGCGCAACCAACGGCTTGCCGACGCCTTGTCGATGCGCACCGGATGCACGGCCGCGATTGCCAGCGCCAAGCTCAGCCGCTTGTGACGATCCAGGTCGAAGGGCCAGACGAACGACGTCAGCAGCAACCTGCCCTCGGTCGACGTGGCGTCTACCGGATGCAGATCACACCCGGCTCGGTCGGTGATCATGAAGTGTTCAGGTTGCACAGGGCCCTCAATGGGATCGATGAACTGAACAGTGGAGTCGGCAAAGCCGAACTGCCAGGAGTCACCGCGATATGCGTAGTGGTCGAGCAGCAGGTTCAGGCCCGCACTCGCACCTACCTCGAGCAGCCGGATACACCGTGCGCCGGACTCTGCGACAAGATCAAAGAGACCGGCCAGCAACGCAGCAGATCGACCCACCTCGTTGGTCTGCGGCGGGATGGCGAGGGCGGCGTGCATCTCATCGACATGCGCGCCTATTACTTCGCGCATCACTGGCCACGCCTGCGAAGCAGGTGCGCTGCCCCCAAAGCATGGATAGAACGCAACCAGCTCGGGAGCTCGACCGGTCAGCACCAGCCGAAACACGCCAGCGAGCAGCCGAAGATGAATGACTGCCCCGCGTGGAGCGTTCTCGTATCCTCTGCAGACCATCCGAACCGGGCCGCCAGTCTCCCAATCATCGGCCATGCCGCGGAGGGCGCACCCGTAGAGATGTTGGGCGTCGTTGGCATGTGCCCGAAAGCGATCGGCCAGGGTTTCCGCGGCCGCCTCATGCGTCGATGCTCCTGCCGGGGAGCTGTCCATCACTCGCTAGCTACCGCGTCACCCGCGAGCAGTGCCCTGGTCTCCTCCCAACCCTCAAGGCCGGGATCAAGCCGTGTCACGTCGGCAGGCGTCCGCAGCCGATGCCAGGTCGGCGCAAGCGCACATCGGCTCTTCCGGGGAGCGACGGCGCTGAGGCGGGCAAACGGATTGTGGTCGAGATCGAACGCGTCGTCAGGGATCCATTCGGCCAACGGAAGCGACACGCCGATCGCGACGCAGCCTGCTCCGCTATGTTCCGGTGCGATAGCAATATCTGTCCGATGCAATACCTTGAACAGCTTGGCAAGGACCAGACCCGGAAGGTCAGGAACGTCGGCTGGTACCACGACCAGTTCGTCGACCCGCCCGCTTAGCTGACCCGCGATGGCGCGTACGGGGATGTCGGCTGGCAGCTGCAAAGCTCCCGGCCACAGCAGCTCGGCGACCTCGGGGGGCCCGGCAATCCCGGATTCAACCCCGATCAGGTCGGCCAGCACCTCATAGGAGTCGAGGAGGCAGGCTGCTGCAAATGCGTCGGGTGCAATGCCCTGAGGCGCTGCTGAGGAGGCGTCATAGCGCGCTAGCACGACTGCCGCCCGGTGCCGGGCCGCCGGCTCAGTCGACATCTGATTCTTCGCCCTGCCGACCCTTGCCGGCCACATACCCCTCGAGATAACCCTTGGCCTTGTCGGCAGCCGGATAACGGCCGACCAGCCGCCAGAAACGATCGGAGTGTGTCGGCTCGACGAGGTGGGCCAGTTCATGCAGCAGCACATAGTCGACGACCCACGCGGGCATCGGCTGCAGACGGTGAGACAACCTGATGAGACCCGTGCTTGGCGTACACGAACCCCAACGCTGTTGCTGGTTGGTCACCCAGAAAACGCCGGCTGGCAGTGGCAGCTGGTCGACGGCCGGCGCGAGGTAGGTCGCTGCCAGGTGATGAGCTCGGATTGCGAGCTCTTCGTCGCCCTGGGGGGCCAACGCCCGCGCTTCGCGGGCGAGAACCTTCTGGACCATATCGCGTACGAAGGTCTGCTCGTCGGCCTTCGACATGCGCTGTGGAATGACCACGACGATGGTGTCCCGCTCCCGGTAGGCGGTCACTGTGCGGGTACGACGGCTGCTTCGCCGCACTTCCACCCGGGGGCTAGATTCGGTGCGAGCCACCCCGGTTGACTTGGTGCTTTTCGGCCGTCTCGGCCGTTGGACCTCGCGATTTGGCCTCATCGTTGTCCCGGACTCCGACAGTGGCAATCGTGGCTGACTCACGGCGTCCTTTCTTGGCTAGCACGAGCCAACTTACCTGCCGGCGCACGGCGTCGCCGGCCAACGCTCTGCACAGGTTGTTGGCCGTGTGCACCGGTAGCAGCCCGTGCAATGCGACCGGAACCCACGTGCACGTAGGTTTCGACGCCGGAGCCCGGAGGCTTGAGCGAGTAAGCCTGAATCAACACTTGAGAGTGGGTGATATATAGCCAAACTAATTAGATGAGACCACTGTTCAACAGGTTTCCACATGGGCCACGCCGTACGGCGATCCGATCATGACTTTGGTCCACAAAGGACCCACGAGCGGTGCACATCGTTTCCACAGATTTGTCCACATTCGGTGGAAAGTGAATTTGTCAGAACCGTTTGACGGCGGCCTCAGCCGCGGATAGCGTTCCGACCACGAAACCTCCAGATGGTCGGTACGCTCGCAGGGGAAGGCTAGCGATCCCGATGTCCCTGGAGGTTTCGTCCTTTTCTTCTCCGCCATCTTTTCCCCGGCTCCGCCTGCGCTCCCCGCCTGCGCGCGTAGAGTAACGGGCGTCCACGCGGTATGACGTCTGGCGCGGTACCGGTTGCTGTGAGGTTTCCACCGGTCATCGGTCGATGACATGGCGCGAGGTCCCGCAGCTGCGACCAGTGTGCGGAAGAACATCGAAACAAGGAGAAGGCAATGGCGGAGACGTACAGCGGCGAGTTCTATTGCGTGAAGTGCAAGGCGAAGCGCGAGGCCTCGGGCGAAGTGCACGTCAACGACAAAGGCACCCGGATGGCGAAGGCCAAGTGCCCCGTTTGCGGCACAAACTTGAACCGCATCCTCGGCAGGGTCTAGCACCACACAGAGCATCCCATCAGGGACGGTCGTACGCCGGCCGTCCCTGATGCGCGTCTACCCCACCCCAGAGGTGCGGACGGCGTGCGACGCTAGCCACGACTAGCCGCGAGAATCCCCGCTGTGGATAAAGCGGCAGGGCCCGCCGGCTGACGACACACTGAGCCGGGTGAGCTCAGCCCCATTGCGAGTGAGGTCCCGCCCGCCGCTTCAGCATCCGCAGCTGGTTCCGTATGCACTGGTGATCAAACGCGCTGCCGATGAAGTGCAGGTTGGTGTCGACCCAGATGCCGCTTTGGTGTTCCGCGGCGCGGGGTTCACTGCGCTGCTGGATCTCCTTGACGGATCACGGCCGACCACTGCGGTACGGCGTGCCGCGCGAGCGACCGGGCTGACGGCCGCGCAGGTCCAAGGAGCATTGGATGCCCTCGCCTCGGCCGGCCTGCTTTCCGAACGTGACATGCCGCCGTACGCCGACTCGGCAAGCAATTTGGCGGTCAGGCTGATCGGTGCCGGACCCGTCGGCTATCAACTCGCTCGGCTGCTCGTGGCCAGCGGGTTGGGGGCCCTGTACGTCTACGACGACGAGCCAACCGATCTGGCGCTGTACCCGGCAGCTGGTGTGCTGTCTTCCCGGTCCGAAGCACTGCGATCAGCACTCACCGACGCCGAGACCACCGTCTTCCCGCTGAGCCACTGGTCGAAGCCAGAGGGGGTGGAGGTGGATCTCACCGTCGTCGCCTGTGATCAACCCGAGCCTGATCGAGTGATCACCGATCATCTCCTGCGTAGCGACCATCCTCACCTGATCGTCCGTTGTTGGGGCAACGGAGTGAGCGTGGGACCGCTGGTGCTTGCAGGTCAGACCTCGTGCCTACGTTGCGCCGACCTGGCGCGCAGCGCTGCGGATCCACATTGGCCAGCTGTGCTCAGACAGCTGTCTCGCGTCCGCATCGCCACTCCAGCCGCGCTGCGTAGTTGGGCCGCCTCGACTGCGGCAGCGCAGGTGTTGGCGTTCCTGCATGGGGAGTTGCCCGAATCCGCTGGCGCAACGCTGGAGATCAGCTGGCCAACCTTTGTCACCCGACTGCGGCGTTGGGCAGCACATCCCGATTGCGGCTGCAGTTGGCTGAGCCAGACAGAATAGGGCCATGAGTGACCAGCCGGCGAAGCCAGCCAACGGTGCCGAGCGACATATGCCCGGCGCAAGCGACGGCTCTTCGCTGGCTCGTTCCGCATTTCGCCGCGGTGCCAAGCTGGCCTCGCTGCCCCTTGGCTTCGCGGGGCGCGCGACGCTCGGACTGGGCAAGCGCTTGGGCGGTGCACCAGCCGAAGAGGTGAGCGAGCAGCTTCAGCAACGGGCAGCAGAGCAGCTCTTCCGAGTTCTGGGTGATCTCAAGGGCGGCGCAATGAAGTTCGGCCAGGCACTCAGCATGTTCGAATCGGTGCTGCCGGAAGAGGTCGCGGAACCGTATCGGGTCCACCTATCCCGGCTGCAGGATGCAGCACCCCCGATGCCGACCTCCAGGGTGCACGCCGTGCTCGCCCGCGAATTCGGCTCGCGTTGGCGCGATTCATTTACTGATTTCGACCCGCTACCCGCGGCGGCAGCATCGATCGGCCAGGTGCACAAGGCCACCTGGTCCGACGGGCGTACGGTCGCGGTCAAGGTGCAATATCCCGGAGCTGATGAGGCTCTTCGCTCGGATCTACGGCAGATTGGGCGGCTCTCCAAGGTCTTTGCGCCGCTGGCTGGCGGGATGGATGTGACCCCGTTAGTGGACGAGCTCACCGCGCGCGTGAGCGAGGAGTTGGACTACACCCTCGAGGCTGACTCGCAGCAGCAGGCAGCGGCTGGCTTCGCCGGTAGCAAGGAGTTCTACGTCCCCCCGGTGCTGGCGAGTACGCCAAGGGTCATGGTGAGCGAGTGGGTCGAAGGTGCGCCGCTTTCATCGGCTGTGAACCTGCCGGATAAGAAGCGCAATGCAGCCGCGCTGCGGTACGTGCGATTCCTGTTCGCGGGCCCGAGCGTCGTTGGCCTGCTGCATGCCGATCCGCACCCCGGCAACTTCAAGCTCATCAAGGATGGCCGGCTCGGTGTCGTGGACTTTGGTTTGGTTTCGCGCCTCCCCGACGGCCTTCCTGCCGCGATGGGCCGAATCTTGAGGATTGCTCAGCAGGGCGATGCTCGTCAGGTAGCTGAGGGGCTCCGTCAGGAGGGCTTTCTCGCCTCCGAGATCGACGCGGAGGATCTGCTCGACTATCTGGGTCCGTTCGTGGAGCCAGCCTCAGTGCCGGAGTTCCAGTTCAATCGCGACTGGATGCGCGAGCAGTTCATCCGGGTACGCGACCCTCATGCGTCGGGCGGCGTGGCGATGAAATTGAACCTGCCACCGAGCTATCTCCTCATTCATCGGGTTTGGCTGGGAGGCCTGGCCGTCTTGTCGCAACTCAATGCCAAGGCAGCCTTTGGCGACGTACTCGAGGAGTTTCTGCCCGGCTACGCCGCGGAGGCATAGCGGCGCGAGCAGCTTTCAAAAAAAGCCCGGCTTGCATCACCAACACGCGGCACAGCATGGGGCTAGGTCGCGGGCACGCGCTTGGCCGGGGTAGCCAGGACTCCACGTTCGACCCGTAGGGGAGCCTCAAGGCTGTGCCGCATTTTGGTGATGCAAGCCGTGTTCTCAGCCGCGAGCGTCGCGAGGCGTAAGCAGCTCAAAACATCGCTGATGTTATCGGGACACTGCTCCGTAACACGGGAGAATCGCCGTAATCTCTTGCGTCGGCGCGCTGTTGTCCGCTGCTCGCGCATCATGCTGACGCTCGAAGCCTCGATGCCGCACGTCATGCCGCCGCTTCGTCCTTTGCGGCAGGAGCAAACGGCTCAGCGATCGGGTACTTGCGCGGACGACCCCTGGGCCGCTTGTGCGCCACGACGGCTCCGGCCACGAACAGCTGTCCGCCCCAAACGCCCCAAGGCTCGCGCCGCTGCAGCGCGCCAGCCAGACACGCCTCACGGATCGGGCAGTCCACACAGAGCGCCTTGGCAACCTCCACATCGGCGGGTGCCTCGGCGAAGAACAGGTCCGGACTCACCAAACGACAGGGCAGCTCGGCGATGCCCAACCGCCCGTTCCGGGGAACGACCATCGGGCCACCTCCTGCGTCATACATGTCGGCCTACTTTTCTGATCTTGAGGTGCCCGGCATGAGGCCCCTCGAATCGGGCCGGGAAACACGAAGGCCGTGGATCCCGGTTCTGGGAGCCACGGCCCTGGAGGCTGTCGGTGCTAACTACACCGGCGGACTACAGGAAGGTGGTCCCATGCTGGTCGAAAACTTGCTATCGGTGACGTCGTACGCGCCTGGTCCGGCGTTACGTCCGCCTTGTGCCGCGGCTGCAGCCTCGATGCTTTGGACACAGACCTCGTCCATTCCGCGCCAGTTGGTCCGGTTGATCATCCGATGGCGGAGATGGGCCCGCGTCCTCATGCGCTGTGAGCTTGTCGAGAGGTGAGTGACGACAGCCGTATCCGGCATGAGCGCACGCAAGGACAGCTGGAGCTCGGGCAATGTCAGCTGAACAGTGCGTGTGTCGCTAATCTGATCAATGAGCACCGGACTCCTCCTCTCGTGCATGTCGGGCTGGGATTGGCGGCCTTCTGCTCGACCGAGCGTAAAGGTCCTTGTTAACCCTAGGGGAGTATCGCAAACCGACGCAAATACTTTTTTGTGGCACTTTTTTGTGGCACAAATTGTGGACCCCTGCTCGCGCATCGGGCGATGTCGCTCGCAGTCGGGAGATATCACAAAGATGATCTTGTACGGTCGGCTTCGCTGCCGATGATCGCCAGGACGTGCTCGCCGTATTTATCCGCCTTCGTCCGACCGAGCCCTTGGACCTTGATCAAATCTGCCAGGCTGTGCGGTCGCGCCTCGGCAATGGCGATCAGTGTCGCGTCAGTGAACACGCAGTAGGCAGGGAGCTTCTGGTCGGCCGCCTCTTGACGCCGCCACTCTTTGAGCATGGCCATGGTTCGCTCGTCGTAGGTAGCCGGACAACCGAGGTGTCTACCGATCTTGCGCTCCGCGGCATCGGTCAGCGATCGACCGCAGGATCGGCAGTGCAACGACAGCGCTGAGTGCCGACTGCGCCGAGCGGACGCCCGTTTGCGGGCGGGTGCCTGGAGTGAGTCGGGCAGCACCGGCTGAAGGAAGCGGGACGGCGTACGAGAGTGACCATTGCCGTTTCGGGTACGCGACCAGGAGATGCGAAGCAGTCGGCGGGCGCGGGTGATCCCGACATAGAGCAGCCGCTGTTCCTCATCGATCTGTTCGGCCGAACTGGCGAGGACGAACGGCATCGACCCCTCATGAATGCCCAACAGCGCCACCGCGTCCCACTCCAAACCCTTTGCCGAGTGCAGCGTGCAGACCGTGACGCCCTGCGCGACCGGAATATGTTGCGCCTCGGCGCGCCGGTCCAACTCGGCCGAGATGTCCCCGAGGGTGAGGGGTTGTTCGGAACCGTCCGTTGAGACGCTGGTCCCGGCCTCCAGGTCTTCGGCCACGCTCAGCAGTGCGGCCAACGACTCCCACCGTTCGCGCACTGCTCCCCCTCCTTCCGGCGGCTGCTGCGTCCAGCCCAAGGCGATGAGCACTTCCTTCATCTGCGCTACTGCGCTGCCCCGCCCCGCGACGGTTATGTCGCGCGCCGCAGTACGTAGCGACAGCAAGGCTTGGCGCACCTCGGGTCGCTCATAGAAGCGCTCCCCGCCGCGTACCAGATAGGGAAGGTTGCGATCGGCCAACGCCTGCTCGATAGCAGGCGATTGAGCATTGATGCGAAAAAGTACGGCGATGTCTCGAAATTCGACGCCGCTCGCGGCTTGTTGGACGATCCAGTCAGCGAGCGCGGCCGCCTCGGCCGACTCCTCGGCTGACTCGACGAATTCGACCTCGGGTCCGGCGGGCTGCTGCGCTTGCAGCGTGACCGGCCGGAAGCCCGTGCTAGTCGATCTCTCCGCGTCGCCGGCCGTAGCCATGATCGAATTGGCGCATCGGACAACCTGTGGTGTCGAGCGGTAGTCGCGTACCAATCGAATCACGGTCGCCTCCGGGAAGCGGTGGCCGAACTCGGTGAGATAGCTCGCCTGAGCGCCGGCGAAAGAGTGGATCGTTTGCGCCGGGTCGCCCACCACGCACAACTCGGACCGGTCGCCACGCCAGAGGTTCAGCAGTGCCTCTTGCAGCGGGCTCACGTCTTGATACTCATCGACCACGAGATGGCGGTAGGTACGGCGAATTGTTTCCGCGATCTCCGGACGCTCTGATATCAGTGCGGCGGCACACAGCAGGATGTCTTCGAAGTCGATCCGCGTGCGGTCGTGCTTGGCTTGCTCGTACGCCGCGAAGACCCGTGACACCGTCTCGGAATCGAAGGAGGCGATCTGGCGGTTGTGTCGAGCTGCCAAGCGCGGATAGTCCTCGGCCGTGACGTTGCTCACCTTGGCCCAGGAGATCTCAGAGACCAGGTCCCGCAAACTCGGTGTGTCAACCTTGACTCGGAGCCGGCTCGCCGCCTCGGCGACCAAGCCCATCCGGTTGTCGAGCACCGGCGGCAGATCACCGCCATACACCCGTGGCCAGAAATACTGGGCCTGCCGCAGCGCAGCGGAATGGAATGTCCGCGCCTGTACGCCGTGGGCGCCCAATTGCTGCAGCCGACCGCGCAACTCACCGGCCGCGCGAGTGGTGAACGTAACCGCGAGCACGGACGTGGGGTTGTAGACGCCGGTGGCGACGCCGTACGCGATCCGATAGGTGATGGCGCGGGTCTTGCCGGTGCCGGCTCCCGCGATCACGGCGACAGGCCCGGTCAGCGCGGTCGCGACCTGTCGCTGCTCCGGGTCAAGATCATCCAGCAGCGCGTCGGGTGAGACCAGTGCTCGGGTCAGGGCTGCGGACACACGGACACCATAAGGGCCATCGCCGACATCCTTGTGTTCATCCACATCCGGATGGTCGCTCCCGCCGAAAGTGGTCACAAGCGACACAGATCCGAGCGAAACCGCTGTCGTTCGTCACCACTTTCTGCCCCCGGTCTGGGAATTAGGTTGGCGCCGGAGTTGATCTTGGTTGGGAGCTTGATGCGGCTGAGTCTCGCATTAGCCTCGATTGGGGTGGAGACGTTCCCGCGGGAACGTCTCCACTTTTGGCTGCCGGGTTGAGGCGACGTTCGCGCAAAGGCGCCGCGCGATGTCAGTTGGCCGCCCTAGTGTGTACCGCGACCATGACGCTCTACCTTCATCGCGCCGAGCGTGCCGACCGATTGGTCATTGCTCTCGGGGATCTGCTCAGTAATCCGCTGCCTGACGCATTTGCGACGGAGATCATCAGCGTGCCTACGCGAGGGGTGGAGCGCTGGTTGTCCCAGGGCCTCGCGCAGCGGCTTGGAGCGACGCCTGGTCGCAGCGACGGAATATGCGTCGGCGTCGCCTTTCCTTCACCGCGGCGGCTCGTAGCGCGGGCGTTGGCGGGAAGCGCGGCCGACGATGACATCGATCCCTGGCGGCCGCACCGCGTCGTATGGCCGCTGCTTCGTGTTATTGACAGTTGCCGCGGCGAGGCCTGGGCAGCGGTGCTGTGGCATCACCTCCGCGGCAACGGTGGCTCCACCCATCCGGACGCGATCCGTGGCGGACGACGCTGGTCGACCGCACGGCATCTCGCCGACATCTTCGCCAGGTACGCGGCGACTCGACCGGCCATGATCGAGAGTTGGGTCCAAGGCCGAGATGTCGATGCCACAGGGTCCCTGCTACCGGTGGATCGAGCGTGGCAGGCCGAGCTGTGGCGTCGGCTTCGCGATGAGATCGACGCGCCGAGCCCGGCGGAGCGTATGCACGCCGCGATGGCAAGACTGCGGCTGGAACCGGAGAGCAGCGACCTTCCGCACCGCGTGTCGATCTTTGGCGCGACCCGGTTGGATCCTGACCATCTGCTGGTGCTTTCGGCACTTGCTGACCATCGCGACGTACATCTCTGGCTGACCCACCCCTCCCCCGCGCTGTGGGATCGCGTCAAAGCCGCCGCGCGGACCGACGGTCTGCAGCCGAGCCAGCCACCGCGACGCAAAAGTGACACCGCCGAAGCGTTCGTTGATCATCGGCTGCTCGCCTACCTGGGCCGCGACGCCGCTGAACTTCAGCTCGCGCTCATCGCCACCAGTCCGGATGCCACGGATCTGCACTACGAGCCAGTCGAGTCCAGCAGGCCGGCAAGCCTGCTTGGGTGGCTGCAAGCCGATGTGGCCGAGAATCGCGCGCCGCTCCCACAACACGAGCTGCCGGTGCTCGAGCCGGCCGACCGAAGCGTGCAATTCCACGCATGCCACGGCCCCGATCGCCAGGTGGAAGTGCTGCGAGAGGTGCTCGTCGGACTGCTCGCCGACGATCCCACACTGGAGCCGCGGGACATCGTCGTGATGTGCCCTGACATCGAAAAGTTCGCGCCGCTGATCGCCGCCTCGTTCGGTCTGGACACGCCAGAAACCCCCGCCGAGCATCCTGGCCATCGGCTTCGGGTGCGGCTGGCCGACCGGTCACTGCGGCAGGTCAACCCCTTGCTCGCGCTCGTCAGCCGACTTGTCGCGCTGGCCGACTCACGCGTAGAGGCCAGCGCGTTGCTGGACTTGTGCGCCGCTCCGCCGGTGGCGCGGAAATTCAGCTTCAGCCAGGACGATCTGGAGCGGCTGCACGATCTGGTGCTACGTGCCGGCGTTCGCTGGGGATTCGACGCCGCACATCGCCGTCGGTTTGAGATGGGAGAGTTTCGGCAGAACACCTGGGCTGCCGGGCTCGAGCGACTGTTGCTCGGGGTGACGATGGATGAGACCGACCAGCACTTCATCGGAACCACTCTGCCGCTTGACGATGTCGATGCCGGCGACGTTGATCTTGTCGGGCGAGTGGCCGAGCTGGTGGACCGGGTCAAGATGCTGATTGAGGCCTGCAACGCGCCCCAGCCCATCACGGCATGGGTCGAGCTGTTCAAGCGAGCGATCGAGATGCTGAGTTCAGTCCCAGCGGGCGACGCATGGCAGCTCAGTCACGCATACCGCGAGCTCGGTGATCTTGGTTTGGGCACCGAAGAAGCCGCTGACGTCGTGCTGAACCTTGCCGAGATCTCGGAGCTGCTGGGCGACGCGTTTCGCGGCCGGGCCAGTCGAGCGAACTTTCGTACCGGCACCTTGACCGTCTGCACCATGCTGCCGATGCGATCGGTCCCTCATCGGGTCGTCTGTCTGCTCGGGGTTGACGATGGCGTGTTTCCGCGACGACCCGAACCCGATGGCGACAACATCATCGGCGACGACGGATGGATCGGCGACCACGACGTACGAAGCGAAGATCGCCAACTGCTGTTGGACGCGATCATGTCGGCTCGCCAGCGGCTGGTGGTGATCTTCGCGGGCGCCGATCCCCGGTCGGGCTCGGACATTCCGCCTGCGGTTCCGATCGGTGAACTGCTTGATGCGCTGGACGGCACGGCGCGCACCGAGGACGGAGAGCCGATTCGTACCAAGATCACCATGCGACATCCGTTGCAGCCCTTCGACGCGTCGAACTTCGCTCCCGACGGGTTGCCGGCGCCGCGCCCGTTCAGTTTTGATCGCGCTAGCCTGCGGGCCGTCCGGGCCGCCTCGCGAGAGCGGCGCCCCGCGGTGCGCATCTTTGACGGCCAGACGTTGCCGGCCCGCGATGACGAGAAACTGGTCAGCCTGGCCGACCTGGTTCGGTTCTTCAACCATCCGATCCGTGCACTCATGTACGAACGGGCCGCGCTCTGGCTCACTCGGCCTGACGAGAAGCCAGATGAGCAAATTCCGGTACGACTCACCGGACTGGACAGCTGGAGCATCGGCGAGCGGCTGTTACGGCTCCGCCTTGCCGGCCAGGAACCTGCCTCACTGATCGATGCCGAGTGGCGGCGTGGCCATCTGCCGCCTCGTGGCCTGGGCCAGATGGCCATCCAGGAGATCACCAACCAAGTCGAGCAGCTGGTAGAAACGGCACGGCCCTTCCTCACCGAGCAACCCGTACCGTACGAGGTGCTGGCCGAGCTTGGAGATCGGCGGCTAACCGGCACGGTGAGCGGTGTCGTCGGCGATTCGGTGGTTCATGTCAGCTTCTCCAAATTGGCTCCCCGACACCGACTACAGGCTTGGCTTGAGCTGCTGGCATTGACGGTCCATGATCCGAGCCGAGCCTGGCAGGTGGTCACTATCGGGCGCGGAGGCTGTTCGCACTTGCGAGCCATTCACTCGACCTGGGCTAGCACAGTCTTGGCCGACCTCGTCGACCTCCGAGCCACCGGATTACGCGAGCCGATCCCTTTCGCTGCGAAGACCTCGGCCGAGTACGCGGCCCTGCGCTTCCGCGACCGGCAGCCCGCGTTGTACCGAAAACAGCTCGACAAGCTGTGGCTCGAGGACCGCGACGAGGCGTACGAGCGATTCTTCGGGGCGAAAGCGAGCTTGGACGACTTGCTTGCCCAGGAGTCGATCCCCGGTGAGGAGCGTGGCGGCCTTACGGAACGTAGCCGATTTGGAACCCTCGCGCGTCGCGTGTTCCAGCCCCTACTCTCGGTCGAGGATCTGCGATGATCAGCGATCCGCCTCCCTTCGACATCTACGGCGAGCTGCCGAGCGGTACCACTGTGCTCGAGGCCAGCGCGGGCACCGGCAAGACCTACACTGTCGCCGCGCTCACGGCGCGGATGATCGCCGAAGGGGCCGCCGACCTCAACCAGATGTTGCTGGTCACCTTCGGACGCATGGCGACCAATGAGCTGCGGCTTCGAGTACGCGAGCGCCTCGTGTCGGTCGAGGACAGCCTCGCTGCAGTGGTCCGACAGGGTGAGCCACACAAGCCGCTCAGCGATCTTGAAGCCTTCATCTGCACCGGCGACATGGACGAACTACGACGTCGTCGCGCCCGAGTATCACGGGCCCTTGCGGACTTCGATGCTGCAACCATTGCGACCACCCATGAGTTCTGTTTGCAGATGCTCGACGGTCTCGGCGTGTTGGGTGATCGGGAGCCACATGCCACGATCGTCGAGCACCTCACTGATCTGACGCGTGAAGTGACCACCGACCTGTACTTGCGCCGTTATGCCGCCAACGGCACCCCGCCGATCAGCTACGACGAGGCGCTGGATGTGGCGAATCAGGCGGTCGAGGCCGTGCACGCCCGGCTGGTGCCGGCTGGGTTGGGTTCGGACGATCCGACGGGGAGCAGCGAGCGGGTCAGGTTCGCCTCAGCCGTACGTGAAGAGGTGGAGCGGCGGAAACGCGCGGCCAACTTGTTCACCTACGACGACATGCTGACCCGGCTCCGCGATGCATTGGCCGATCCCGAGTACGGAGCGGCTGCGGCCGAGCGGCTGCGGCAGCGGTACCGCATCGTCATGGTCGATGAGTTCCAAGACACAGACCCGGTCCAGTGGGAGATTCTGCGTCGGGCGTTTCACCAGCACTGCATGTTGATCTTGATCGGCGACCCCAAGCAGGCGATCTACGCATTTCGCGGCGCCGACGTCTTCAGCTATCTCGACGCGGTGGATCAGGCAGACCAGGTCAGGAGCCTGGTCGTCAATCGCCGCAGCGACCAGGCGCTGGTTGACGCGCTGGACATGCTGATGGGAGACGCCGCGCTCGGAGATGAGCGGATTGCAGTACGCCCGGTCACGGCAGAACATACGGAGCACCGACTGCGTACGCCAGCCGCTGATCGACGGGTCTCAGCGCCGATCCGGGTGCGTTTCATACCGCACGAGGCCGGTGACGAGCATGTAGCGAGCGTCTCGAGTATCCGGCCCAGAATCGCTGACGACCTCGTTGCCGACGTCACCGCCTTGCTGGGTTCCGGCATGGAGCTGATCGAAGGCGACTACGCCCGTGCCCTGATGCCGTCCGACGTTGCCGTTCTGGTGCGCAAAAATCAGCGCGGCGAAGAGATCCGGGACAGGCTGGTATCCGCTGGAGTGCCGGCCGTGATGTTCGGCGCCAGCTCCGTATTCACGTCGCCGATGGCCCAGGACTGGCTCACTCTGCTGCTCGCCCTCGAGCAGACCCGACAGCAAACGGTCCGGCAGGCTGCTTTGACGTGCTTCTTCGGCTGGACATTCCGCGACTTGGTTGCGGCCAGTGATGACTCGTTGATCGAGCTGACCCAACGGGTCCGCTGGTGGGGGAAGGTGTTGGAGAGCCGTGGGGTCGCCGCGCTGCTGGAGGCCGCGACTGCAGACGATCGCGTTCCGGAGAGGCTGTTGAGCCTGCAGGGCGGCGAGCGGATGTTGACCGACCTGCGCCATCTCGGCCAGAGCCTGCATGCGGCGATGTCGTCGGCTCAACTTGGCGTCAGTGCCCTCGTCGAATGGCTGCGAGCTCGGATCAGCGAGGCCCACCGCAATGGCATGTCGGAGGTCACGCGACGGCTCGAGACCGACGCCAAGGCGGTCACGATCTTGACTGTGCACCGCAGTAAGGGCTTGGAGTTTCCGATTGTCTACCTGCCGGACGCGTGGGATCGGCATGCCAACGGCTCCGATGAGGGTCGCATTCTCAGGCTTCATGAACCGACAGCACGCAGTAACGGAGAGTGCGTGCTGGATGTCGGTGGTCGCAACGGTCCTGGGCGCCCGGAGCGATTCTCGCGCTACCGCGATGAAGAGGCGGGAGAGGATCTGCGCCTTCTCTACGTCGCCCTGACACGAGCGCGATCGCAGGTGGTGACCTGGTGGGCACCGTCGTACAACACACCGGGTTCGGCGCTGCAGCGCTTTGCCTCTCGTCGCCCAGGTGACTCGGCCATTCCGAGAGCGACCTATCCATTGGACGGCGATCCTTTCCGCAGCCGCGAGCTTGGTCCGGGATTCAGCGTCGAAGAGATGACCCATCGTGAGCTGACGGACTGGCGGACGATCGTGGAGCCCCGGCCGGCGCTCGCCGCACGCACTTTTGACCGTGAGCTGGATCTGGCGTGGCGACGGACGTCCTACTCCGCGCTCACCGCGGCAGTGCATGGTGCTGAAACATCCACCCCGGCCGTAAGCAGCGAGCCTGATCTCAAACGAGAGGACGACGAGTCGGTTCCGGACGCATCGACGGCGACGGCCGCCGAAGCCGGAACGGACCTCATCCCAACAGGCCTTGATCAGCTGTCGCCGATGCACCAGCTGCCATCGGGCATTGAATTCGGAACGGCTGTGCATGCGGTGTTCGAGCTCGTCGAGCCGACCGTTGAGGATCTGCCGGAGGCGCTGCGCCAGGCGTGTGCGGTGACCTTGGCCCAGGGTCCGGCCGCGGCGATGACGGCTGATGAGCTGGCGAATGCGATGCTCCCGGCTTTCCGTACGCCACTGGGACCGCTGGCGGATGAGAAGCGGCTCACTGACATCCCTCGCAGCGACCGGCTCGTCGAGCTGGGCTTCGAGTACCCGCTCGCCGGAGGCGATATGACCAACGCCGAGGTCACGCTGGGCTTGGTAGGCCCGCTGCTCCGCCGTCACCTCGTTGGATTGGACCCCCTGGCGGCGTACCCAGATTTGCTGGAGGACCCGACTCTGGCCTCGCAGGTGCTCCGGGGCTACCTGACCGGCAGTATCGACGCGGTGCTGCGAATCTGGCGCGAGGATCAGCCACGCTACCTGGTGGTGGACTACAAGACGAATTGGTTGGGGGCGCTGGACGGGGAGACGCTGACCATCGGTGACTACACGCCCGCACGAATGGCCGAGGCGATGATGAGCGCGCACTACCCGCTTCAGGCGCTGCTGTACGCGGTGGCCGTACACCGGATGCTGCGTTGGCGGCAACCCGGTTACGATCCGGCGGTTCATCTCGGCGGCGTTCTCTACCTCTTCGTACGTGGCATGGCCGGGCCGGAAACGCCGCGCGTAGCCGGCGTGCCGTGTGGGGTCTTCAGCTGGCAGCCGCCAACGTCGCTGGTCGTCGAGTTGTCGGCCCTCCTCGATGGGGTCTCGCAATGATCGCGCCCGTGCGATCCGAGCTCATGCCGCAGCATGCTGCTGGCCTCTTGGCGCCGTTCAGCCTGGCTGGCGTCCTCAATCCCGCCGACGTGCACACCGCTGAGACCGTGTGCCGCATCGGTGGGGAATCAGACGAGAACGTTCGTCTCGCCCTGGCGCTAACAGTCCGCGCGCTCCGCAACGGGTCGGTCTGCATCGATCTCGGCACGGTGCACGCCACGGCCTTCGATGAGGCGGAGGCCGCGATCGACATGGCCGAGCTGCCTTGGCCAGAGCCAGACGCCTGGAGTCAGGCATGCGCCAGGAGCCCATTGGTTTCTGATGGAGCCGCCAAGCCGGGTGGCCGGCCGCTGCGGCTGGCGAACGGGCTGCTCTATCTGGAGCGGTACTGGCAACAAGAGGAGTTGGTTCGCGTCCAGCTGCAGCGCCGTTTCGCTGCGCCGGCCCCCGAGATCGACATTTCACGGCTGTCGACAGCATTGCGCAGATTGTTCGACCACGAAGGCTTGGGCGCCGATGAAGCGGACCGCCAGCAGCTGGCGGCTGCCGTCAGCGCACTGGGCAGGGTGAGTGTTCTTGCAGGTGGTCCGGGCACCGGCAAAACGACGACTGTGGCAAGGCTGCTCGCGCTGCTGCGTGATCAACCTGGACCTGAGCTGCGTATTGCGCTGGCTGCGCCGACGGGAAAGGCTGCCGCCCGACTGGAGGAGGCCGTTCTAGCCGCCACGGCAGAGCTATCGCCAGAGGACCAGCAACGACTGGGCGATCTCAGCGCATCAACGCTGCATCGGTTGCTGGGCTGGCTGCCGTCCAGCCGAAGCCGATTTCGGCATGACGCCAGCAATCCGCTGCCGCATGACGTGGTGATCGTGGATGAGATGTCGATGGTCTCGCTGACGATGATGTCCCGGCTGCTCGAGGCAGTGCGTCCGAGCGCCCGTCTGGTGTTGGTCGGCGACCCGGATCAGCTGTCCTCGGTAGAGGCTGGTGCCGTGCTGGCCGATATCGCGCGAGCCCCCGGCGTACCCGAAGCCGATCTTGGACGGCAGCTGGTCGAGCTGGGCCTGATCACCGATGGCGAGGCTCCGCCGGTGCACGGCGTCGTGCAGCTGACGCATACCTGGCGGTTCGGCGGATCCATCAATGAGCTCGCGAAAGCAATTCGGGCGGCCGACCCTGATGCGGCCATCGCCGTGCTCCGCGCCGGCGCCAGCGACGTGCAGTTTCTTGAAGTTGATCTTGAATCTGACTCGACCGCAGCGTCGTCGGGACTCCTGGCCGACATGGCAGCCCAGGTACGCCGGGCCGGTGTGGACATGCTGGAAGCCGCGCGTACGGGAGACATTCCTGGCGCGCTGGCCGCTCTGGACCGGCATCGTCTGCTGTGCGCGCATCGGCGCGGACCGTACGGCGTGCTGCGCTGGGGTTTCGAGGTCGAGCGCTGGTTGGCGGAGTCCATTCCCGGTTACGGCGAGGAGGGTGAGTGGTACGTAGGACGCCCGCTCCTGGTTACCGCCAATGACTATGAGATGTCGCTCTACAACGGTGACACGGGCGTCATCGTCGAGACGCCCGCTGGCGTACGTGCTGCCTTTGCGCGTGGCGCCGGCGCGCGGCTCTATCCGCCAGTGCGGCTAGACGCCATCCAGACGGTTCATGCCATGACTGTGCACCGCGCTCAGGGCAGCCAGTTCGACGCCGTGTCGTTCGTCGTGCCGCCTCCAGATTCGCCGTTGCTGACCCGCGAGCTGCTCTACACCGCGGTGACTCGGGCTCGCCGGCAGGTCAACCTGATCGGCACCGAGGACGCGATCAGACGAGCGGTGCTGCGTCCGGCCAACCGGGCAAGCGGCCTGCGGAACCGCCTAGCGCCAGCCGGCGAGCTTGGCGAGCGGAGCAAATAGTCTCCGCGTTGAGCGAGCTTGGCGAGCGAAACAATCTAAAGGGGCGCTTCGTGGTCCCGCCATGCCTGAATCATCCGGGCGGCGACGGAGCTCTTGCCCGGCAGTCCGAGCTCGCCGGCATCGAGCTTCGCCGTGAGCTCGTCGCGGGTGTACCACTCGGCGTGGCCGATCTCATGGATATCGACGTTGATGTCGGTCCCGAGCGCTCGACCGAAGAACGCCACCATAAGCGAGCGGGGGAACGGCCAGGGCTGGCTGCCGAAGTAGTGCACGTCGGACAAACTGATGTCGACCTCTTCGCCGATTTCGCGGTGGATGGCCTGCTCCAGCGACTCGCCGGCTTCCACGAATCCGGCCAGCACGGAAACCCGATTCCCCCACTCCTGCTTGCCACCGAGCAGCAGCCGGTCCGCGGCGTCCAGCACCGCGACGATCACCGCAGCATCAGTACGCGGAAAGTGATCGACGCCGCAACGCTCGCAGTGTCGGGCCATGCCGCCATTGATCACGATCGACGAGCGCCCGCATCGCGGGCAGCGCGGCTCCAACCGATGCCAGTGCAGCAACGCTGCAGCAGTCGCGGCAATATCGCGCTCATTGTCCGTGAGCTGAAAGCCCACCTCACGGAGATCATGCATCTCGCCCTCGGGTAATTCCTCTACCGCAAAGATCGGCGAGCCGTTCAGCAGCCCGAGCAGCCGGTGCCGCTGGCTGTCGAACTCCATGAAGGGCTTCGTCATCCGTAGCTTGCTGCCGCCGGCGTTGGTGGAGAATCGGGATTCGGCGTCCAGAGTGAGTAGCTTGGCGTCTTCGGCGTGCCACAGCCCGGCTACCCACTCCGCAGATGCGCGGTGCTGGTCGACACGGTCAAGGTCACTCTGAATCGCCCAATTGATCACGTGGTCAGGGTAATGGCTCAACCTGGGCATCCAGGATCGCCGCAATGGCCTGACGGTCCGGCAATGCCTTGGGCCTGACGATCTCATCAGTGGGTACGTGATAGAAGATTGCGTCGATTTCGCTTGGCTGAAGTCCATACGCCTCGGCCCAGGCGAGTCGGTAAATCGCCAGCTGAAGCGGATCGGCGTTCTCCGCACGACCAGTCTTCCAGTCCACTACTTGGAATTCGGTGTCTCGCGATTCGGGAGATCGCTGATAGACCGCATCGATCCGGCCTCGGATCAGCCGCCCACCGATCCAGATGCTGAACGGCGCTTCAATCGCGTACGGCACCGTCGCGCCAAACCGGCCGGCCGCGAACGCGTCGCAGAGCTCCCGCAATTCCTGCTCGTCATGGGTGCCGAAGTCGGCACGGTCGGGTAGCTCGTCAAGATCAAGAAGCTGCTGTTGGCCCAGACCACCGTGCGGTAGCCGCGCGCCGAAATAGCGCTCCAACCAATGATGAAAGCGGGTACCGAAACGTGCGGAACGCGAAGGTTGTCGGGGCATCGGCCGTGCCAGCTGCGCAACGAACCCGTCTGGATCGGCGTGCAACCGCAGCACGGCCGTGGTGGACAGCTGGTGCGGCAGCTCAACCAGCTGATCCCCGGACCGCGACTCGACCGCCTCCACCAGCAACCGGTCGATGTCAGCGTCCCAGCCAGCGACGATCTCATGAGCATCAAGCAACAACGGTTCGCTCGATGGATCCTCGTAGCTGCCCACTTCGGCGAATCGGCGACGCGCCCGCTGTACATCTCGGGCGGCCTCCTGTCGCCGCGCCTCGGCCTCCGGATCCAGAGGCGCCGGCCACGGCTGCGGGGCCACCTCCCTCACCAAAGGGTTGTGAGGCCCCGGCGGCGACGCTTCGGCGAGCAGCTCGCCCTGCCGCACCGCCTCCTCGATGATCACCCGAAGGTAGCTCGAAGCTGCCCGCGCGTTGCTGAGATCGGCCCGCCATGAGTGGCCGGTGGCCACCAGCAGGCGCTTGGCGCGGGTGGCGGCGACGTAGGCAAGCCGATCCTCGGCGAGCAGCTGCTGGCGGCTGAGCTGTTGCTTGTAGTCAGCCAGCGCGGCATACGTAGTCTCGGCGAGCTGCGGAATCGACCCTGCATCCCCGCGCATGTCTGCGGGCAGCACCGATGAATTCAGCACCCAGTTGTCGGTGACCCGGTCACTGGGGAAGACGCCTTTCATCAGGGCCGGGAGGAAGACGGCCTCCCACTCCAGACCTTTGGCCTTGTGAACAGTGAGCAGCTTCACCGCCTCACGGTCGGAGGGAACGGCCTGCTCAAGTCCAGCGCCCTGCTCGCTCTCAGCCTGCAGGTAGCCGAGCAGGCCCGGCAATGAGGCGTCCCCATCGACATCGACATAGCCGGCAACCGCGTCCAGGAAGGCGCCCAGCTGGTCCCGGCGCGAGGTTCGGGCGAACTCCGGGGTCGCCATCACCTCGACATCCAGACCGAGCGTGGTGATCACTCGGCGAGTGAGGTCAAGCACCGACTCTTCGCTATGCCGCCGCAGCCACGCGAGTTCAGCCGACAGCCGGGCAAACCGATCTCGGGCGTCAGGCGAGTACGCCGCCTCGCCCGGGCTGTCCAGGGCATCGAGCAGACTGACGACTTCCGTTGGGTCGACCTCGGCGACAGCCTGCTCCAGGGAGGTGAGCACTGACGTCCTGCTCAGTTCCTCGTCGGACTCCTCATCTCGCTCCGGCGCAGCGCGGGCAAGTTCGCGGGCCCGGCGTCCCAGCAAGCCAAGATCACGCGGTCCTACCCGCCAACGAGGACCGGTGAGCAACCTGATCAGATCCGGGTTTGCCGTGACATCGTCGATCAAACGCAACGTGGCCGTGATGTCCATGATCTCGGGCAGGTGCAGCAGGCCACCAAGACCGACGATCTCTACCGGCACGTCACGCGTGGTCAGCTCGGCATACAGCGGCGCGATATCGGCATTGCGTCGAGTCAGCACCGCCACGTCCGCCCAGCGCGATACCACGCCACTGTCCCGTAACCCGGCGATCTGGTCTCCGATCCAGCTGATCTCCTCCGGCCAGGTGTCGAAGGTCGCGGCGCGCACCACACCGGATGAGGTCCCCTCCGGTGCCTGCAGTAGTCCGAGGCCCTCAAGTCCCTCGTCAGTTGGTGCGGCCCGAACGGCGATAGTCGAGTCGGTTTCGGCTCGCAGCGGCCGGCTGAGCGCATTGGCGACATCCAGGATCGTTCGTCCACTACGCCGATTGATGGTGAGTGCGTAGCGACGCGCGGGCCGACCGTCGGCCATCGGGAAGTCCGCTGCGAAGGTCATGATGTTGCTGGCGGCCGCGCCTCGCCAGCCATAGATCGCCTGGAACGGATCCCCCACTGCCGTCACCGGGTGGCCCCGACCGTCGCTGGCAACGTGGCCAGAGAACAATCCGCGCAACATGATCGCCTGCGCTGCGGAGGTGTCTTGGTACTCGTCGAGCAGCACAACCCGGAACGCGTCCCGCATCGCGCTGGAGACCTGCGGTATTTCCGTGGCCAATCGGGCAGCAATTGCCATTTGATCGGCGAACTCGACAACTCCGAGCCTGCGTTTCAAGTCCTGGTAATGACGCACCAGACTGGCCAATTCCAGCCGCTCCTGGCCGGCGATGACCGCCTTCTTGATGTCGGCATAGATGTTGCCCCGGTTGTTGCGCGGAGCCGACGCCAGGCCCAGCAGCAGGGCCCGCGCGTGGCCGTCAAGATCGCTTACGTCCACCAGGTGTTGCTGCAGATCAGCGTCGAGCCGGAGCACGCGGTCGGTCACCGTGGCCGGCCGGAGGCGCGAGATGAACTCGAACGGTCCCGCCGCAGCCCGCACGACTCGCGAGGCAAGCCGATAGCGGGTAGCGCCGCTGATCAAGGTCGGATCGGCTTCGTACCCCAGCCGCAGCCCATGCTCAGCGACGAGCCGTCCAGCGAAGGCATCGTAGGTCATGATCAGCTGTTCGCCGGATTCGTCGACGCCGCGATCGGCAATCACACCGGCCCGCAGCAGCGCGTTGCGGACGCGCTGGCTGAGCTCGGCGGCCGCCTTGCGCGTAAAGGTCAGGCCGAGGACCTCCTCAGGGCGTACGGCGCCAGTACCCACCAGCCATACGACACGGGCGGCCATCACCGTTGTCTTGCCCGATCCGGCTCCGGCAATGATCACGCCGGGCTCGAGCGGTGCGGTGATCGCCTCCAGTTGCTGATCAGAGAACGAAATGCCGAGCGCCTCGATCAGGTCAGCGGCGCTGTCGAGACGAGTCCGCAGTGCCGGAGGCACCAGAGTGTGAACGCTCATGTGATCACCTGGCGACCGGCCGGCTGCGCCGGACAGCTGGTACGGAAGGGACAGTAACGACAGCCGGCTCCGATCCGTGCGTCGTGGCGTTCGCTCCGAATGATCTGTGCGGCTTCGGCAAGCCTGCGATGCACCCAGGTCGGCTGGTCGGGAAGCTGTGTCGGGTCGGCGCCATCTGGCAGCTTGACTGGAAAAGGAACATCGTCGAGCGAGGCCTGCTGAAAGGTCTTCGGATGGCCGCCCTCCCCGTCCGGAAGCCGGAGATAGACCAGTTCGGCGCCGGCTGGCCGAGCACCCTCCCCCGCCACCGCGGCAAAAGCATCGTGCTGGACGGCCAGCTGATAGACGCCGAGCTGATCATGCAACGCGATGTCAGCCGCCGTCGGTGCGGTCTTGGACGTTTTGAAGTCAACGATCCGGATGCGGCCGTCAGGATCCCGCTCGACGCGATCGGCGCTGCCCGTGAGGTGGACGCGGTCGCTGCCGAGATTGATGTCGCACGAGAACGGGACCTCGGTACCCAACAGCGTCAAATGGGGCCTCGCCTCTTGCCATGTCACAAAGCGCTCAAGGGCGGACTCTGCCTCCACCCGCTCCACCGCCGACAGCCAGTGAGCATCGAAGTCGAGCTGACTCCACACCGACTCGAGATGGGAGGAGAGTTCGTCGTGGTCGGCGTTGCTGTGGGCCCCATACTCCGCGAGCACGTGCACCACCGAGCCAAAGCTCGCGGCGGCCGAACGCGCCGACTCGCCTTGAGCCTTACGTGCCAAGAACCAGTTACGCGGACAGGCCAACACCTTGGCCAGCTGACTGCCGGAAAGATGCACGGGCTGCTGCACAGACGCCAGCGGCTGGTCGGAGCGAGTGAGCGGCCGCATCCCCCACCAATGGTCGGGTCGCGCAGCCGGTGCCAGCGGATGGCCGTCCCGGTCGGTGGCGTCGGCCAGCCGCGCGAGCCTGATGGCGGCCTCCTCGCGGAGCTGCGGCGAGGTTTCTGGATCGACGGTCATGGTACGCAGCTCAGCGACCAGAGCCGACAGGGTCAAAGGCCGTTGCGGTCGGCCCAGGAGCTCGCGTACGGGTGCGCCGAGCTCGGCCAGGAATCGGGACGGCTGGTCCGCCTCCCCTTCGGTACCCGCCACCGCAGTCACGACCAGCCGGGACCGGGCGCGAGTGCACGCGACGTAAAAGAGCCGCCGCTCCTCCGCAATCCGGCTCGCGCTGGGAACTGCTGGCAACACCTCATGGCGACCTAAACGATCCGGCTCCAGCAGCGAGCCGCGGCGGCGTACGTCTGGCCAACGGCCCTCCTGGACCCCCGCGACGACGACGAGCTCCCACTCCAAACCCTTAGCTCGATGGGCCGTGAGGACACGGACCGCCGATCCCCGGAGCTCGGATTCTCGCAGCGGATCGGCCGGAATTTGCTGACCTTCGACCTCGGCCAGGAAGCCCGTCACTCCGCGAAGCCCCGAGACCTCCTCCGACCGAGCGGCGATCTCGAACAGCGCGCAGATGGCATCCAGGTCACGATTGGCCCGACGCCCTCCCTCGCCACCGCGACCGGCTTGTTGCCGCAACTTCTCCGGCCACGCCGTCTGCGACCACAAGACCCACAGGGCCTCCTCCGCTGTGCTCCCGGTCCGGATGGCACGCTCGCAGCGACGCAATAGCTGAGCCATCCGTCGAGCGGCGTCCACATCCGTACTCGTCGCACAGTCGTCGAGGAGGTCTTGATGACGCAAAGCGGCGCTGATCAGTTCGGCAGAGGGGCGCGGGAGTGCGGCGCCGGCAAGTTCGACACGCTCTGCCTCTCGCAGCGCGCGGCCCAGCCGACGGGTGGCCATGCTGTCCATGCCACCGAGCGGAGAGGTGAGCAGCAGTTGAGCTTCCTCAGCTGTCGGTGCGCAGCCCCGCGCGGCGACCTGGAGCGCCAACAGCAGTGGACGGACGGCTGGGTCGGCAGCCAGCGGGATCTCATCACCGGCCACCTCCACCGGCACGCCGGAAGCGACGAGCGCACGGGTCAGCGTGGGAATCATGGTCCGCCCGGCTCGGACCAGCACGGCCATCGCGGTCCATGGGAGATGGTCCCGCAGGTGCGCGCTGCGCAAGATGTCGGCAATGTGCTCCGCCTCGGCCCCGGCACTGCTGCAGGTGAAGATCTCTACCTTTCCTTTGGGCAATTGGGGATCGGCCAGTGGATGCCGGAACGCGTCGAAGATGTCGGCCGGCAACGAGCGCGGCAGGCCGAGGCGCGTCACCACATTGCGGCTCGCGACCAACAATCCGTTACCGAAGCGGCGTGTCCGGTTCAGCGCGACGACGGGTGCAGGAGCGCCACCGGCGGTCCGGAACAGCTCCGGGAAATCCAAGATCCCACGCGCCTCCGCACCACGGAAGGCATAGATGGATTGATCAGGATCCCCGACCACGATCACATCGCGGCCGCCACCGGCGACCACCTGCAGCAGCCGCACCTGTGAGGGATCGGTGTCTTGGTACTCGTCCACGAAGACGCAGCCGATTTCGCTGCGTAGTGTTGTCACGACGTCGGGCCTGGTCAGCAAGATGCGGCAACGATGCACCAGCTCGGCATAGTCGAGGACTCCTTCCGCATCGAGCACGTCGAGGTATTCATCAAAGAAGGCTCCGACGCTCACCCACTCCTCGCGGCCGACGGCCTCACCGGCTGTAACAACGTCATCGGGGTCCATGCCGAGCTGGCGCGCCTTGGCCAACACGGCGCGTACCTCGGCGGCGAATGCCCGAGTGGGGAATGCTCGATCAAGCGATTCTGGCCACTGAGCACGTTGGGTCTCCAGGCTGCCTTGTAGCGTCTCCCGCACCCGGAACTCCTGCTCGGGTCCGGTCAGCAGCCGCAGCGGCGTCCCGAAGCCAGGAGTGTCGACGCCGCCCACGTCATCGGCAAAGCGGCGCACCAGGGCGTAACAGAAGGCATGGAAGGTCATGGCAATCGGAGCCACCGTGGTACGGCCCAACCGCACCGCGATGCGCGTCCTTAGATCGGCAGCGGCCTTTCGCGAGAACGTCAGCACCAGGATGCTGTCGGGGGTCGCGTTGCGGCGTTCGATCCGATCCACCACGCACTCGACCAGGGTCGTGGTTTTGCCGGTGCCGGGTCCCGCCAGCACCAGCAGCGGTCCCCCGGCGTGCTCGACGACGGCACGCTGGGCTGGATCCAGCACTGGGGGTGTGGGCAGCTTCTCCGCCCCCCGAGTCAAGCGGTACATCGCGCGGTCCTGGGTCTAGAGACGATCAGCCGGTACGCGTGTATTGGATCAGAGATGACCGACAAATTGGCGCACATCGGCCAAGAGGCGTCTGCGACGTGTGATCTAGGAGATCGGTTGGTCCCGCCAGGTCGAGTCGAGGACGGCCACCACTGCCGCCGCAAGCAAGCCGGTGCCAAAGATCAGATTGCCGAGCTCGGCGAATGGCTCGAGATAGATCGTGGTGCTGCCGTCCCGGACCAACGCGGCATAGGCCAGCACCGTCATGGTCAGCACATAGTTGGTCAACACCAACATCACTCGCGTCGGCCGAGGAAACCGACAGCTCTCACGGTTTCCCCACCCGGAGTCGGTGAGCAGGTCCCAACTGAGACCGAACAACACCAACGCGACGCCGGAGAAGCCCAGCAGCGAACCGAGTGGATCGGAGATGAAGTCGCGGTAGGAGAACAACGCACACAAGATCAACACGCCGGCGAACGCCAGCGCTCGCCGGTGGGTCAGCCTGCGGCGTACCAGTGACACCCCAACAGCGACGATGATCAGCGCTGAGGTCACCAGGTTGACACCGTCTTGGTTGATCGGGGCCGCCGTACGATCGCCGAGCACGAGCTGCCGGGCCAGCATGGTGAGCACGACACCGATGCTGCCCAACACCAGGGCGCGGCTTGCCTGGCCCCGCCGCGCCGCCAGCACCGCGAGTACCAGCAGAGCCAGACCAACCAGAACGCGACTGGGGTCGATGATGCGATCGAGAATCGGCGCGGGGTCGTAGGCAAAGGTGGAATTCGCACCGTTGCGCGCAAGCGAGGCGAACACCTGAACCACCGCGAGAAAGACCTGCACCGGCAAGCTCACGGCAAGCAGTGCCGCCGCGACGGCGAATCCGACCCGACCCAGCTCGTCACTGAGCGCAGACACGACCGGATAGGAGTCCCGGCGGCGACAGATCCGCAGCAGCACCACGCCGACCAGCCCGAACGCGAACACGAGCAGGCCTGCCCAGAGCAATGCGGTCCAGCCATGCACGACCGGGTCACGATGGGCAATTTGCCACCCGGCCTGTGCCGCTCGCACGCCGATGACCACCGCCAAGATCAGGTAGGGCCAGGTCCGCCTTGTCAGGCGCTGGGCGTTCTCGGTCGCAGAAACGGTGGCTCGGACGGTGATCTCGGCGACCGAGGCGCCGGCGAGCGCGGCGGCCGGCAAGACCAGATAGCCGAGGAAGGCCGCCGTCTGCTGCAGGTTGAGCGGATTGAAGTCCGTGCCAAACGCCTTGGCGTAGCGAGTCTCGGCAACGCCGACCGTCATTCCGAGACCGATCAGGGCCCAGAAGGCGGCGAACTCCCACCAAGCGAATTGGCGTCGCCACCTGATGATCACGAGGATGATCACGCATGTCATCAGAGCCCCGGCGATCCAGGGCCACCCGGCCCAGCCCGCGAGCGAACCACGACGTAGCGACCAGGTGCCGATCACCATCAGGGCGAACA
Source organism: Propionibacteriaceae bacterium (assembly GCA_036380335.1). Classification (GTDB taxonomy): domain Bacteria; phylum Actinomycetota; class Actinomycetes; order Propionibacteriales; family Propionibacteriaceae; genus Microlunatus. The sequence continues at coordinate 39,974 of DASVEX010000208.1, forward strand.
GCGATCCCAAGAGCTTGAGCCACCACGGACCGTGCAGCGCTGCTGACATACAACACGCAACGCCGAAGGACAGCAGTACAACCAGTGGCCAGATCATCTGCTCGGGCAACCCGAGCCCGGTTGCGGAGACGATCAAGTTGCTGTGCTGCCGAATGAGTCCGGACATGACCACGGTCACAGCCGCCACGCCGAAGCCCACGTAGCCGATCAGCACAATCGACCGCAGCCCGTACGGCCAATCCAGGTCCCGTAGTCGGCCGTTTCTGATCGGCTCGACCACTGTTTGCCGGACGATTGCTGCCGCGAACCGAGCCAATCGGGACCACGTACGCTCCGGTGGGAATTGCGCCACGGGCCGTTGTGAGCCGGCCAGCAGATCTTGGTCAACCGACATCTTCGCGCACCTCGAAGGTCCAGTCATTGTTGAACAGCAGCACCCCTTGCGCGGCAGCGATCGCGACGCGGTCCTGCTTGGCGATCGTGAGTGGCGGCAGCGACCAGCGAGTGACCACGACGCCGTTCTTGTCGAGCACCTGCGCTTCGCCTATGCCCCATACCGCAAGATGATCTTGAGTCGGTGTTAGGGCGAGCGCCGGATCGAATCGCTTGACGATCATGCCAGCGTGGTTGATCAGGATGCACTCGCTCTTGGTAGCCACCACGACGAGGTCTGTGAAGCGGGCTACGCCGGTCAGGGTGCCAAAAAACGGACGCACCCAGCGGTGCAGGCCGGTGTCGATTGCTAATCCGTGCGCCGCCTGGTCCTGCAGCACGACGACGGTGTCCCCGATGACGGTGGCGCCGCGCCCCAGCATCTCCACGTACCAGCGGCGTTTGCCGGTTGCCACATCGAATGCCGTGGTAGTGCCGCCCCTGTCCATGATCACCACCACACCAGAACCGACGGCAGGTGCGACGTTGACGTCCGATCCCACATCGTGCTGCCAGAGCAGCGCGCCAGTGGCAAGATCGAAACTCCGCATCACGCCCGCAAGATCAACCAGAACTGCTTCCTGATCACCTGCCCGCACTGGCGGTGTTTGAGCAAGATCATCGACCGCGAACTGCCAGAGCCGGATGCCGACGTCTGAGTACGCCACGACCTGCCGGTTGCTGGTTGTCGCGATGATCACGTTGCCGAAGGCGGTCAGGGTCAGGATGCTGCCGCCCGGGTGCGCTCGCCAAACCGACGTCCAGTCGGTCAACGTCTTAGGCGTCGTGGCGACAAGATCGCCTTGACCGTACGTGGCCCGGATGACCAAACCGGACTCGGTCCGTACCGGAGTGGCGTTGGCAGGCGTACTCACCATCGGGTCTTCACCGAAGGTGGGGTTGATCGACATGGTGCCGAACTGCCCGGATTTCCAGCGTTGCGGCGACGACCACTGGATCGGCGTGTTCGTGGTTGTCGGAGTGCCTGGTGCCGGCGGCTCGATTCGAGACGTCGTGGTGCCTACGTCTGCGAAGCTTTGGCTCTCCGCAACGACGCCCTGGCCCGGGCACCAGGTCTGGTTCAAGCTGACGATCCGACCGAGTTGTCCATCCTTCGAGAGGTAGCGCACCTCGCCGGTCACACTAAGGCACCCGCCGTCGGCAGCTGCTGCCTGCAACTCGCTGCGATAGTCGAGCGCACCACCCGCCGATCCGGCACTGCTCCAGCGGCTGCCGGCATGGACGTCAGCTGGCAGCAAGATCAGTCCGGGACTGTAGACATATCCCTCGGTCGGCGTGCTGACTCCCAGTAGCTCGATGCCCGCATTCACGCGGTAGAACCGCACGGTCTGCGCGATGGCTGCCGGATCGTTGAGCTGTGTCGTGGTGGTCCGCCAGACCTTGATCGTGTCGCTCTCGTCGAAGGTTTCGGGTCCCATCGCCGCACCGAAGCGACTGTCGACACTGAGCAGCCCCGGCACACCGCTGAGCCGCGCTGACTCTGTCACAGCGGTGCCGATCGAGGTCTTCAGCTCGCGGGTCGTGTCGGTCCGCTCATAAGCAACGGCACCGTCGGGCGGTAGATAGCGGGTGGCCGTCGCAGCTCGACCGAAGATCACCGTGGAGTCGACGACATAGGCGGTGGCCGCGATCATGGCACCAACGAGTACGACGATGACCAGCGGGCGCCACCAAGGCCGGCGCGGCTCCGCCGGATCAGAATGGGGCGGCGCCCACGTTGGGTTGACCGCAACAGCACCCAGCGGATCGGCCGGCAGCGTCGACCAATCCTGGACGGGAAACGGCGACCAGGGCTGGTCGTCTGTATTCATGGCTCGCTCCGCTCGCTGCACGTCCCGCGCGGCATGCGGACCAGTATCTAATGATCCGGTCTCACGGCTCGCTATCTGAATGATCCGGTCTCACGGCTTGCTCTGCTCACTACAAACCAGGCTGTTCAGAACCGGCGGTTGGCCAGTACCGGAATGGTTGCCCGGGTCTTGGTCACCTCGTCAAGGTCGAGATCGGTCAGGAGCAGGCCGACCTCGGCGCCCAAAGACTGGATCACCTCGCCACGAGGTGAGATAGCGGCGCTGTAGCCGACTCCGGTGGGGGCCGCACCGTCGAGGACGACTCCAGCCGCTGCCGGATCGGCCTGACCAGCAGCCACAACGTACGCCGTGCTGTCCAGTGCTCGAGCCCGCGTCAGCAGCTGCCACTGCTCGATCTTGCCCACGCCAGCTCCCCAGGACGCGGCGACGCAGATCATCTCAGCACCCTGCTCAGCAAGTGTGGTGTAGAGGCCGGGAAACCGTACGTCGTAGCAGGTCGTCAGCCCGACCTTGGTTTCTCCGACCGTGATCATGACTGGCTCTACACCAGGCGTGACCGTGTCGGATTCGCGGAAGCCGAAGGCGTCGAAGAGGTGAATCTTGTCGTAGTGCGCGTCGACATCCGGCCCCACTGCCCGCAGCGTGTTCTTGATCCGACCGTCCTCGCCCGGAGTGAACATGCCGGCAATGATCACCAGCTGGTGATGCTCAGCGATCTTGCCCAGCTGCCGCGCCCAGGGTCCGTCGACCGGTTCGGCGATTTCGACCAGCGGCAGCCCGAAACGGCGCATAGTGGCCTCAGGAAAGATCACAAGCTGCGCGCTCTGCGCCGCGGCCTCGGCCGCATATGTTGCGACCAGTTCGAGATTTTCCTGCGGATCAGAACCACTCAGAATCTGGGCGAGGGCAACTCGCAGCATGCTCACCTGCCGCCTCCTTGTCCGCGGTCCAGCTGCCAGACCAGCACCTCTGCTTCGGCACGGGCTGTGAGCTTCAGCTGGGTAGGCCCGGACAGCCGAAGCGAGTCCCCAGCCTCCATCGGTCCGATCGCCTCGGCATCCAGAACTCCTCGAGCCAGATAGACGTGCAGCAGCTCCCCGTCAGGCAACAGCCGGGACGTGCCTGCCGGGAGCACGCTGCCCCACAGGGTTGAGGTGGCACTGCCCACTCTCACCACAGCGTCGGCGTGACTGCCTGAGGCGATCGGCACCCAACCACGGGCAAGATCGCCCAGTGCCAGCTCGCGCTGCTGATAGCTGGGCGGAGTGCCGGCCTCATCAGGCTTGATCCACATCTGGATGAAGTGCACCGGCTCGGGCGCGCGCGTCGGGTCGATCTGATAGGCGTCATTACGCTCGCTGTGCACG
>DASVEX010000209.1:0-6832 GCA_036380335.1 Propionibacteriaceae bacterium
CTCGACTGCGACGTACGCCCCAGCGGCGTCCCGGCAGAGCAGGTCGACCGGGCCAATGGGAGTGGGGTGCTCCCGCCGTACCAGGGACAAACCAGGCGCTAACGCTTCGGGATGCTCGGCGAGAAGTGCCTGCAGATGCGCCTCTACGCCGTCTTTCTGCAGACCTGGATCACTGCCGAGTTCGTGGGAAGAATCGTGGTAGACCTCGCTCAGCCAAATCTGCAGGGTGTCCCCGTCACGCCCGCGAACCTCCCAGAGCGCCGAGAGCGGTTCACCGCTCGGCACGGGACGCTGCCCGGGCCCAGGGGGCTCCAGCTCCACCAGTGTGCAGGGAGGGCTCATCCAATTCAGCGGCTTGTACGCCCGGTCGTCGGCGTGAATCGAGACAGATCCGTCGGATTTGATCAAGATCAGCCGAGGCGCCATCGGCAGATGGGCGGTCAACCGTCCCGTGTAGTCCACCTGGCACCGGGCAATCACCAACCGCACCGGAACAACATAAGGCAAGATCGAGGCATGGCCCGACGACCGAGTAAGCACCTCAGGCAGGCGCGCCCACTCAGTTCGGGCCACGCGACGTCTGCGGTGAAGCGGGACGGCCGTTGGATCGTACGCAGCGTGCCGGGCGCATCGGCTACGAAGCCGTATCGATGTCCCGCGTGCAATACCGAGATCGCCCCTGGGACGCCGCACGTCGTGGCGTGGCCGGACACGCCTGGTTTGCTTTCTTCGTCCGGAGTCGAGGAGCGTCGGCACTGGCACAGCGGCTGCTGGCAGCGGCGGCCGTGACGGCCCGTCCACTAGAGGATGGGCTATTCAGCACCCAGCTGGGTACCGCCGGACCGCGGGTGGCCTTTCTGCACGGTCTCTTTGGCCAGGGAAAGAACTGGACAACGATCGCCAAGGGCCTGAGTGGATCTGCCCGGGTCACTCTGGTGGATTTGCCCAATCACGGCCGGTCCCCGTGGACGGATCACTTCTCCTATGCCGATATGGCCAAGCTCGTTGCCGACCTGCTCCGAGCCGAGGGCGGACCTGAGCAGTGGGCGGTGGTCGGGCACTCGATGGGTGGCAAGGTTGCCATGACCCTCGCCTTGCTCCATCGAGAGCTGGTGGAACGACTTTGTGTCGTGGATGTCTCACCGGTGCCGACGCGGCAGACTGGCGAGTTCGCCACGTTCGTCCGCGGCATGCGCGCCATCAACCTTCAGACCTTGACCGATCGCAAGGAGGCCGACACGCAGCTCGCTGGCTACGTCAGCGATCCGGCCATTCGGAGCTTCCTGCTGCAAAATCTGCGCCGCGAGTTATCGCCCTCTGGTGAGGGCTGGCGATGGCAGATGAACCTAGAGCTGCTCGGCGATCATCTCGACGAGGTTGGTGCTTGGCCCGAGCACGATGTCCAGCCCTACGAACGGCCGGTGCTCTGGTTGGCTGGCGCCACGTCACGCTATATCCGCCCGGAGTACGCCGTTGCCATGCGGGCGCTCTTCCCGCGTACCCAACTGGTGACGATCAAGGGCGCCGGACACTGGGTGCACAGCGAGCAACCTCAGGCCTTCCTCGCCACCATGCGCCGGTTCCTGGGTCTCTAGTGAACCGGTTATGGAAAGGTGGTGCTCGTTGCCTGAGCGAAGGGAGCGTCCGTGACCGACCTTCTCATGATCGTTCTGCAACTCATCCCGCTCGATGCACTCCCGAACCAACCGTCTCCGACACCGCCGAGTGCCGTATATCCGCGAGGCAGTCAAGGTTTCGCCGCCTACGTCATCGGTGGCTTCATGGGCCTCGGGATCTTGGTGCTGGCCATGGCGCTGCTCAACCGGCGTCCGAAGCGGCGCGACCGTCCCCTTGATCAGTGATCATCAGCCGGCATGATCAAAGTCTGGTCACGCTCGAAATCTCACAGGGGTTGTTGGGTCGGCCGGTACCGTCGCGATTGCTGCCGTCCTGACCTTCCTCGGCCATCGATGCCACCACACCGCGCGAGGCCTTGTCCATGTGACCGAAGATCGTGAAGTGCCGCTTCTTATCGAGGCTGGTCGAGTCCGCCCACACCAAGAAGAACTGGGAACCGTTGCTGCCAGGGCCGCCATTTGCCATCGCCACCGCCCCTTCGGTGTACGTCTCGGTCCCGTCCGTCTCGTTGGCGAACTCGTAGCCAGGACCACCTTTCCCGGTCCCGCTCGGATCTCCACACTGCAGGATGAAAATCCCCGAATCAGCCAGCCGATGGCATTTCGTGTCGTCGAAGTAGCCCTGCTCAGCAAGGGAAACAAAAGAGTTGACGGTGCATGGCGCCATGGCCCTATCCAACGTGATCGTGACGGCGCCATTCGTCATCGAGAGCACATAGCTGATCGTGCCGCTGGTCGGCACGCCAGTCGATGGCGGGGGCGCCACCGGCCGCACCGCAGTGCCGGAGAGGGAGTATTCGCAGACGTCGCCACCACCTGCCGCAACCGGTGTCGCATTGGGTGCCGAAGACTCGACGGACGGGGTTCCGGGTGAGCTCGGTGCTGGCGGAGTCACGGGGATCTGGCCGCAGCTGGTCAGTAGCGCGGCAATACCAATGATCAAGATCGCAGTCGTGCGATGGACGCGTATTTTTGAGCCGCTCGCGCGTCGGTATCGCGCTCGCAGCTGGTTCACCTCATGAACTGTGCCACAGCGCAAACTCGGTTCCGGGCAGCGACAGGCCGTTGCGTAGGGTGTGATCATGGTTCGACTCACCCGCATCTACACCCGAACAGGCGATGGCGGAAAGACCCAGCTTTCCGACATGTCCGCCGTCAGCAAGACCGATCCTCGGGTCGAGGCGTACGGCGATGTGGACGAAGCGAACTCAGCGATCGGAGTGGCGCTGGCAGCAGGCGGCTTGCCCGATGAGGTCGCCGGCGTGCTGCGAAGCATCCAGAACGAGATGTTCGATGTCGGCGCCGATCTGTCGAACCCGCTGCATGTCCCCTCGAGGCCAGATCCGCCGCCGGAGCTTCGCGTCACCCAGGACTACATCGACCGCCTGGAGGCGTGGTGTGATCAATTCGGTGATCCGCTACCGAACTTGAAGTCCTTCATCCTGCCGGGCGGTACAGCCGCTGCGGCGCAGCTGCACGTGGCGCGTACGGTGGTGCGTCGTGCCGAGCGTGCGGCCTGGGGCGCCGTCCGGGAGTACGGGACCGAGCCGGTCGCAGATGGGGAGCGGGTGGGCGGGGTCAATACGCTAGCGATCACCTATCTCAATCGGCTGTCCGATTTGCTGTTCATCCTGACCCGGGTCGTCAATGGAACAGACGGCGACGTGCTCTGGATACCTGGCGGCGTTCGGACCGATGGGTCGGCACAGACGAAATCAACCAAATGAAAGCCCGACGAGGAGGATCCGATGATCACTGACAACACTGGCGATCTGAAGGAAGCCACTGGCAAAGCCACCCCAGCCCAGCCACGACCGGTCACCCTGTTCACCGGACAATGGGCCGATCTGCCCTTCGAGGAGATGTGCCGGCTCGCCGCGCAATGGGGCTATGACGGATTGGAGATCGCCTGCTGGGGTGATCATTTCGATGTTGCCAAAGCGGCCGAGGACGACGGCTACGTTCAGGGCCGGAAGGACCTCCTCGAAAAGCATGGGCTTGGGTGTTGGGCAATATCGAATCACCTCAATGGCCAGGCCGTGTGCGAGGCGATCATCGACGATCGCTACAAGAACATGGTCAACCCGCGCGTCTGGGGTGACGGCGACCCAGAGGGCGTACGCCAGCGGGCCGCCGAAGAGATGAAGATCACCGCGCGCGCGGCCGCCGCCTTCGGCGTCGACACCGTCGTCGGATTCACTGGATCTGCGATCTGGCACTACGTGGCGATGTTCCCGCCGGTTGATGACAAGGTCATCCAGGAGGGATACGCAGATTTCGCCGACCGCTGGAACCCGATCATCGATGTTTTCGACGAGGTAGGCGTCCGTTTCGCTCACGAGGTGCACCCCAGCGAGATCGCGTACGACTACTGGTCAACCGTCGCCACGCTGCAGGCTATTGATCACCGGCCAGGCTTCGGCCTCAATTTCGATCCGTCGCACATGGTCTGGCAGGAACTCGATTACGTCGGGTTCCTCTGGGATTTCCAAGATCGTATCTATCACGTGGACTGTAAAGACACCAAGATCAGGATGGACAACGGCCGTAATGGCCGGCTGTCCTCTCATTTGCCGTGGGCAGATCCGCGGCGGGGCTGGGACTTCATCTCCACGGGCCACGGGGACACCCGCTGGGAGGACATCTTCCGGATGCTCAACCACATCGGTTACGCGGGACCGATCTCGATCGAGTGGGAGGACGCCGGCATGGACCGTCTCGACGGGGCACCTGAAGCGCTGGATTTCATCCGCAGCATGAACGGCATCCGCCCGTCGGAGGCCTCGTTCGATGCGGCCTTCGCCACCAAGGAGTAGGGACGGGCCCTCGATCACCAAGGCCGAGACGTTACTCGAATCGCCGTACGCCGGGAGGAGCAGCCTCGAGCCAACTGAGTAAGCCGGTCAGCGATTCCTGGCTCATGGCCAGTTCCCACTCGGTTTCCACATGACCGTCCTGCATCTCGAGCCGCAGTACCTTCTCATCGGCGTTCAGTGCTACCGCCTCTACCACGTCCGGCAAACGCGTCTCGAGCACGCGCACGTTGCGCCGCGGGAATGCCACTCGTGGCCGTAACGAGTAGGAGAAGTATCTGAACCACTCCAGAATCCCCTCGCTATAACGACCGACTCCGAGCACCCATCCAGCGCCCGGAGTCGACATTCTCAGCCGCAAGCTACAACTGAACGTGCCACCGAGCCGATCCAGCCAGCGACGCCGCACGGCAAGCATCAACAGGCTTATGGCCAGCAGGCCAGCCAGCACACCGAGGATCTCGACGACCCCGAGCCAGCCGTGCATGAACGTCCTCAGATCGCGCGGAATGTTTTGTAGCTGCGACCTTACTGCGCTTTTTGTGCTGCGCGCAGTTGCGCTGTGGCACGCAGGAAATGCTTGCGATCTTCGTCACTTCCGTCGCCGGTGTCGAGAACTCGTTGCGCCTCGGCCAACTCCTTCTCGGCCTCGGCCACAGTCACTTCGTCAGCCATCCGGGCGTACTCGCTCAAGATCGATACCCGTCCCTGCGAGACGGAAATGAAGCCGCCATCCACGGCGACGATCTCTCGGGTCGGGGGCCCCTCGTCGCAAAAGATCACGACCGCGCTCGGCACCAACACTCCAAGCACCGGTTCATGACCGGGCAAGATTCCGATCTCACCATCAACTGTCTTGGCGATGATGTTGGAAGACCGGCCCGACCAGACCACACGATCGGCCGAGACGACTTCTACCTGCATAGGCTCAGCCATATCGCTCCGTTCCCTCAGGCTTGTTTCTGGAGCTCCGACCAACGTCGCTCAACGTCGTCCATGCCGCCGACGTTGAAGAACGCCTGCTCGGCAATGTGATCAACTTCGCCGTCACAGACCATCCGGAATGACTCGATTGTGTCACTGAGCGGCACCGACGACCCCGGAATATTGGTGAACTTCTCGGCCATGTAGGTGTTCTGGCTGAGGAATTGCTGGATGCGACGGGCCCGGTTGACTGCGATCTTGTCTTCCTCGGACAGCTCGTCGACGCCCAGAATCGCGATGATGTCCTGTAGTTCCTTGTTGCGCTGCAGGATCTGCTTAACACGCACTGCCACGTCGTAGTGCTCCCGGCCGATGTATTGCGGGTCGAGGATGCGGCTCGTGGAGCTCAGCGGATCCACTGCGGGGTAGAGACCGCGGGACGCAATCTCGCGCGACAGCTCCGTGGTGGCATCTAGATGAGCAAACGTTGTGGCCGGCGCTGGATCAGTGTAATCGTCGGCGGGCACGTAGATCGCCTGCATCGAGGTGATCGAGTGTCCGCGCGTCGATGTGATCCGCTCCTGCAGCTGGCCCATCTCATCGGCCAGGTTCGGCTGGTAACCCACAGCCGAAGGCATTCGACCCAGCAAGGTCGACACCTCAGACCCTGCCTGGGTGAACCGGAAAATGTTGTCAATGAAGAGCAGCACGTCCTGGTTCTGCACGTCGCGGAAGTACTCGGCCATGGTCAGCGCCGACAGTGCGACCCGCAACCGGGTACCAGGCGGCTCGTCCATCTGACCGAATACGAGCGCAGTGTCTTTGAAGACTCCGGCCTCCTCCATTTCATGGATCAGGTCGTTGCCCTCGCGGGTGCGCTCCCCCACGCCGGCGAACACGGAGGTGCCGCCGAAGTTGTGGGCAATGCGATAGATCATCTCCTGAATGAGCACCGTCTTGCCGACGCCAGCGCCGCCGAACAGGCCGATCTTGCCGCCGGTCACATAGGGGGTGAGCAGGTCGAGCACCTTGATGCCGGTCTCAAGCATCTCGGTCTTGGACTCGAGCTGGTCGAACTTGGGAGCGGAGCGGTGGATCGGCCAGCGCTCAGTCACGGTGATGGTCGAAGGGTCGACATCGAGTACGTCACCAGTCACGTTCCATACGTGACCTTTGGTGATGTCGCCAACAGGTACTGAGATCGGCGCCCCGGTATCCAGCACCTCCGTGCCTCGCTGCATGCCGTCGGTCGGCTTCAGCGCAATGGCCCGAACGAGATTGTCACCGATGTGCAGCTCAACCTCCATGGTCATGCTGCGGGTCTCACCACCCACGGTGGTCTCGACCGTCAGCGCGTTGTAGATGTCGGGCATCTGGTCGACGGGAAACTCAACATCGACCACCGGGCCGATGACCCGAGAGACGCGGCCGATGCCGCCCGAGGGGGCTTCGGTGTCT
>DASVEX010000210.1:0-6026 GCA_036380335.1 Propionibacteriaceae bacterium
ACCGCGCCCGCTGCCCAGTCAACCGCGGCAGAGTTAGTTAGCCGACACTCTTTAACGGGATTTTGACACCTGCCGCAGGTCTACCCTCGATCTGACAGGCGTAGAACCTGCGTAGAGGCACCTGTTGTGCGGGGGTGCCGAACGCAAACTTGAGTTGTGATCAAGATCATCTTCGGCAGTGACAGGGATGTGGTGCCCCGGGCAGGCGCGCGATTCGTGCGACAGCCTCTGCTATGCAGATACCACCACACCCACTTCCTGCAGAAAGGCTGGATGTGCCAGATTAATGCCGACGGGCTGCCGGAATGGATCCCGCCGAGGTGGATCGACCCCCAGCAACAACCCCACGTCCACAGCCGCATCCAACGGCGAAACGCGCAACGGCAACTCACCCCGCGCCGACGGCGACGAACACCCGCCGCAGCATGACGGCGTGCAATGCATAGTCAGCGACCTCCTCCCAGCCCGGCGCAGCGCAGGCCCAGTGGTCGCGACCCTCGAACTTAAGGCTGCTGCCACGATCGTTCGGCGTCGACGACGGTGCGAGACAGTACGGCGGACAGCAGACTGGCGATGCACAGGCCGATCACCATATTGATCACCGCGGCGCAGATCTTGCCCTCGAGCGTGCCCTCCAAGGCGAACGGCAACACCATCGTCGCGACCGTCACGAGGGCGACGATCCAACCGAAGAACACCCGGGGCCGCGGCGTGGCGACTGACAACAGGTGGGCAAGTCCGGTTGCTGCCAACGCGAGCACGAAGGCCGTAATGGCATAGTTCGCGGCAAATGACTTCGTCACGGTAAGCAGCGGCGGCTCGACGAGCTTGACATGCAACAGGTCCCTGCAGACCAAGACACCGACGGCCGCGGCCAGAGCGGCGACAACCGCGGTAGCGACGCCTCCGCCCCAGAGTCTCGGCGCGTCGATCGCGACCCGCTTGCCCGCGACAGGTCCAGGCTGGCGCGAGACCGGTTCTCCAGTGTTGGCGGTGGTCATGGTCCTCCTCGGTCATGGCGGCCGGGCAGAGCCAGGCGCACCGGTGTGGTCAACGATCTTGGCGTGCGATCAAGGTGTCGAGCAACTCCACTTCGGGCCGAGCCAGCCAGGTTTCCTCCAGCAGCGTGCCCCCAGCCCGCTGGATCGCCGCGCTCAAGGGATCGGCCCAGAGGTGCTCGATGAGGGCGACCGCAGCGGTGCCGCCGACCGGTATCGCGTCGGCAAGCGACCACATCGCGGCCGCGTCGATCTCAGCCACATCGCCCTGCACGCTCGACGCATCCTCCGACTGGCTAAGCACCCCGACAGCCAACCCGCCAAGATCGGCCGCAGTCGCCTCCGGGGCCTCCAGCGTTTCGAGGGTGCCATCCTCGGTACGCGAGACGATCAGCAAGTCGATGAGTCGGACGATCCCAGCCTGTCGTAGCCGGGTGAATTCGGTGAGCACCTCGCCGGAGAACGTCGGATCATCGAAGCCGACCACCAGCACCTGAACCGGGCCGGTCACCGAGTCACCCTGGAGCTCAGCTGCTGGAACTCCTCGGAGGTGATCACTCCCGCGTCCAGGAGCTGCTGCAACGCCAGCTGGGGGTCACGTGAGGTTTGCGCTGGCGAACCGGCTCCGGCCGGCTGGCTAGGCGTCGGCACGGCCTCGGGTACGAAGGCTCCGCTCGTCATCGGATCCGCAAATGTCGGTGGTGGCGCAGTCGGATGAGATGCTGCGTACGCCTGCGCCGGTGAGAATCTGCCGCCGTAGTAGGGCACAGCTCCGGTCATTCCTACCCGCCGCAACTGCCTGGGCACTAACAGCATCAGCCCTCCTCCGCTCGGTCCATCTAACACTACGGACGGCCTGGCGATATCGTCAGCACGACCGCCCTTGGAGGAGCACCATGGCCATTCGCAGCACAGTGGGCTCAATGCTTGAGTCGGCCATCGGCCGCGAGCGTACGAACAACCTTCGCCGGTTGGAGCGCCGAACTCGCAACGCACTTGCCACGCGAATCGCTATGGAGCCGGCAAAGAAGCCGGCCACGACGCCATCGCCCAAACCTGCGAATCGCAAACCACGATCAACTGCTCGGCCATCGCGCTGGCAGCCGCCAGATCCGTTCACCGAGCACCCTGAGCCGATCATGACCCGGCATGAGCTGCTGGACATGCTGCACCAGAAGACGCGGCCCCGAACCTATCTAGAGATCGGGATCAGAACAGGCAACAGCATGGCGCTCTCGCGGGCTCGTTCCATCGGGGTTGACCCGCTGTTCAAGATCGACAAGCCAATTCACTGCGACGTGCAGTTGATCAAGTCGACCAGCGACGATTTCTTCGCCACGGACAATCCGCTCGGCCACCTTGGCGGCGTGCCTGTTGATCTTGCCTTTATCGATGGCATGCACCTGTCGGAGTTCGCACTGCGCGACTTCATCAACATTGAACCGTTCATGGCCGACACCGGTGTGATCGTGCTCGACGACGTGCTGCCGCGCAACGGCCTCGAGGCAGCTCGCGATCGCAAGACCGAGCCCTGGACCGGAGACGTGTACAAGGTGATCGAGATCCTGCGCCGGGGACGTCCCGATCTGGTGGTTTTGTTGATCAACACGGCACCGACGGGTACGGCCCTGGTCGTCGGTGTCGACCAAGCCTCCACGATTCTCAAAGACAACTACGCAGCCGAAGAGCACTATCTGCTGCAACCCGATCCACAAACTCCGCCCCGGGAGTATCTGGACCGCTCCATTGCCATCGAGCCGGACGTGCTGCTTGTGTCGCCGGTCTGGGAGCAGCTGGTGGCCGTACGAGAATCGGCATCCTCAGCCGAACTCGATGGTCTCTGGGATGAGCTACGCAGTCTTGGGCAGCCGAAGGCCCAGACCGGTTCGTGAGCTGCTCCGTCCGCCCAAACAGCCCGCTGGCGGCTAAGAGTCGTTTTCGGGTGCACCTAGTTCAACATTGAGCCAAGCCGAGACGAAGACATCGCCCCAGGCGTTCAGGGTGACTTCATTCTCCGCCTGCGAGAAGATTCCGAGATCGCTCAGGCGGTACAGCGCGAGGCCCAGGGCTGAGCGCAACCATCGGCGGTAGAAGTCCCGGTCTGGTCCGCGCTGCTCATCTACCCTCCAGATCCAGCTCTCCGCAAAGTCGATGATCTCTTGCAAGGGGACTGGTCGGGGCCGCCGTACGTAGCTGCGAAGTAGCGCATAGCCCAGCAATGGAACTCCAAATAGCGGGTCGTCATCCAGGTAGCTGAACAGCAGATCGATGCCTGCGTCGATCCCGAGCCTGACGATCCTCTCCTCATCGGGCCGCTCCGGCCATGAGGCGTACGCCCAGCGGCCGTCGATGCGAATCACTCGACAGGTCAGGGCTGCGTTCCACAGCCGGTCCAGCGCCAGGCAGTCACGAGCACTACGCCAGTTCTGCGACGACGCCAGTTTGTCGAGGACCGGTTCTCTGTCCTCGGGCGAAACCCGTTTCTCCGGATCGCTGAGCCGCAGCCAGTCGCGCGTCCAGTCGACCAGACGCAAATCATCAAACGCCTGGCGGGCTGCTGCCGGTCTCAGCACTCCCGTTGCCGTCACCTCAGCGCGGGGCTCCACCCAGCGGGTCAATGCCTCGATCTGGCTCAGCAGGCCAGCCTTCTGGACGATGGGTGCAACGTCCTCGATCGACGGCAGCTCGCCTTGCGGCATCTCGTACCGGAAGGCCTGAATCAGCGCTTCGATCTCGTCGTCTGTCTGATAGGCGGCCATCGCCTCGCGCCGACCGTTCAGATTGTCGGTCGGTGGACTGAGCCGCTGACGTTCATGAATCGGAAGGTCGTTCCAAGCTGCAGTGATCTCGTTCAGCCGACCCTGCAGCTCCTCGGCTGTCGAGAGGTCATCCAGGCCGATCCCGATGCTCTCGCCGAAGTTGATCAGGCTCTTGGTGGGCGAGAAGTTTCTCTGGTCGCGCGCCGCAGCAGTCATCTTTTTGGCGCTGCGACGGGCTTCCTTGGCCAGGTCCGCCGGCATCGCGGATCGTGCCGACATACGTCCCGTACTGCGCAAGAACCTGAAATACGCGTCGAGAGCCTCAACCACCGTGTCGGAAGGCAACGGCTCGGTCGGACCCTTGGCTGGGACGAGTCGCAACAGCAAATCCTGTACGGATCCGGTCGGCCACAACGTCGGCTCGAGGCCGTCGTAAGTCGCCCGGAGATCGAGCAGGCTCTCGAGCAGCTGCACATCGACGTCGCGGCCCTTGGCCTTACTCCAGTTGGTGAAGTGGCTCAGCAGCAGGCGGTGTGGAGCGGCCGTCACGGCTTAGATAGTAAGGGTCGAGGGAACGCCGACACTTTGCCAGTCACTTTCCGACCGCTTGGGCGGTCTGGAGTTACTTCCAGGCGTACAGCCGGACGGTGGTCCACGAGGACGTGGATCGGACCTGAACAAGATCACAAAGCTGATTGGCGAACCACAGGCCGTCGAGGTCATCGCCCATGGGTGCTCGTCGCCCAATCATCACGTCCGCGATGGCGGTGTCGTCAGAGACCTCAAAGATCAGTTCCTGCGGCAGATCCCACAGCTTGACGATCACCTGAGCCGCCCCTCGCCGCAAGCTGCCCGCGGCCAGACGGCGTACGGCGGCTGCCAGGTTCGTCACCTTGTCCGACCAGAAGCCGGCGGCGGAGGCCGCCAACGTGACCACATCGACGACGCCGCGGATGTTGGAGGAGGTCAGCGTGAACTGCTGGGATTCAGTCGGAAGCACGGGCAACGGAGACCCGAAGATCCCGTCGACGTGCGATCGGCCCGCGTAGTGCATATTGCCCTGATACGCGTTTTGAAGAATAACGGCCGGATGGCTGCGGTACGCCTCCGCGATGACAGTGTCATCCAGGCCGCCGTGCACCGGGTACGGGCAGATCAGCCAAAACGGTGTTTCGGGGTCGACAGCGACGTTCAGCAGCGCTTCATGCAGCTGGCATTCCACGAGCTCCTCAGGACGACGGCCGCTCCAAATCGGTTCGCCGATGCCGCGCAGCGGGCGGCCCTCAGCGGCGTGCTCGGTCAAGAACTGGTGCCAACCAGGGATGATCCGTGCCGGATTGCGCCCGAGCCGAGCCATGTCCACGAACCTGACCTTGCCGGCCGAGCTGCCGAGGGCGTCACGCAGCCACGTGGCGTGCGGGCGTAGCACCGCGACCATCACCGGCTCTCCAGCAGCAATGCCCTCCTCGATGAAGGGCGTCAAGAATGAGGTGTACTCCGCCGCGTCGCTCCACAGAAACGCCTCGTGGCGATAGCTCTGTTGCGAGCGGGGTGGTGAAGCCTCTGGCATGACAGGGTTCCCCTGAAAAGGCGCCGACTCCGGCAGGGACGATGATCCCGTCGCATTGTCGATGCGGTGTGCGTTGTTCGCGGCCCGATTCTAAGCGACCCCACAGCAAGGTCAAGAGGCTTTAGCCCTTGGCGACTGTTCGACAGGCATCCGGCACCCGGCAATGCGGCACTGCGTGGCTGCTTACGCGCTGCGCTGTGCCGATGTCTTGGACCGATGGAGTACGCGGTAGAGGGCCGTAAGGGCGGCGAACAGCGCGGCGGAAATCGCCAGAACGACCACGACAACGGCCATTCAGGCAGTGCGCGAGAATCCCGGTGAGGACCGCTGCATTGCCGAGCAACAGAGTCGCGTGGCTCGGTCGCTGGGCCAGGCCAGCGAGGACGACCAGAATGGCGACCGAGGCGGCCCAGGCCTAGGCCGCCTTACCGAACTGCCGCCACTCCCGCCACTCCCGCTGCAGCCTGGCCGATCTCGGCCGTCCTGCCGAAACGCCTGCGGCTGGGCGGCGTACTGAGTCACGCCGCGTCCGACAGCTCGACCGCACGGGCAGCCAGGCGACGCACCGCCCTACTGCAGCGCACTCTGACATTGCCGGCACTGATATGAAATCGCCGAGCCGCTTGGGCACCGGTCAGACCATCGGCGTAAATGCTGCTGAGCAGCTCAGCATCCGGCTTGTCGATCAAGCACAGCAGA
>DASVEX010000211.1:0-6444 GCA_036380335.1 Propionibacteriaceae bacterium
GGCTGTGGCGGCGTCGGCGTCGGCTTCGTCAGACAGGCGTTCTGCCCGGGCGCGGGCCTCATCGGCGGCCCGTCGCGCAGCCTCTGCGGCCGCCTCAGCCAGCTCGCGAGCTTGCTTCATCTGATCACGTGCCCGCTCGATCGCCTGCTCGGCCTTGGTGTGCGCCTTTTTGGCCTCGTCCTTGGCGCGCTTGACTTGCTCGGCGATATCGGCCTCGACCGCGGCGACGTGCTTGGCAGCGATCTCCTCCGCCCGAGCGCGCTTCGCGGCTACGTACTCGTCAGCCTCTCGCTGAGCCTCGGCCACCACGTCGGCGACTTCGCGTTCGCCTTCATCCCGCGCTGCGTCGATCTGCTTGTCGCCGTCGGCTTCGACCTTCGCGACGGCCCTTGCTCGCTCCCTCGCATCCTCGGCTTCCTCCCGAGCCTGCGCCTCGAGCTCGTGGGCGCGCTCCAGGGCCGCATCGACCCGATGTAGTCGGCTGTCGGCGCCGTCAGCGAACGGACTCACGTCGGCAACGGCGGATGCCGCCTGGTGTCCCGCCGACTGGAGCGCCCTTCCGGCAGATGTGGCCGGGTTCTTCAACGTGGTGTCGACCACCCACACGACGTTCCGCGGGAAATCGGTGACGCCTCGTCGAGCGTTGCGCGCGAGCCAAGACACCGGATTCGATCTCGTCATTGATTCCTCCAAAGTCGTCACGTGGCCGACCGGTCCAGAGTTGATCTCCGGCAGACCAGAGCATGGGATCCGCACACTGATCGGCTCCTTCGGCTTGATCCCCTTACTACCCGGATTCAGCGTGGACGAACATGTTGTTGCATGCCATCTATCGTTGATGCGCAGATCCCGCTGGGCATGCGGGAGGGCATCAAGCCGTTCGCACCAGCAGGTCGGCGACGTTCCCGCAGGAATGTGTGCCGGGGCAGACCGGGGCCGACGCAAGCCAACCTCGTACGCGCCGATCACCAGCCTGTATCGACAAGGTGGTTGACCCCGATTGCCCAAGCGGCGGCCGCGAGCAACATCCACCGCCCAGTTCGGCCGCGGAGGAGCGCCATTGTCGTCCAAGCGACAGCGCCAAAGCTGAGCCAGATGCGCTCTGTCTCGGCCTTGCTCAGTCCGGACAGGTCTGCAACCAGTGCGGCCAGTACACCAGACAGCCCGAGCAGCACCACGACCCGATCAGACGACCACGGGTCGTTGCGCCAATGGCCCAGGACGCGTACGGCGCGGACGATCCCAACTGCCAGCAGCGGTGAGCAGCTGACCAGCCAGGCGCCAATGTTGGCCCACACGAAGTACGCGTACGGCCGCTGCGAGGCAATGCCCTGGTAGTAGCGCACCCGCAACTGCTGCAACCCGACCAACCAGTTGAACCCGAGCGCGAGATGGGCAACCGCGGTCGCGACCACCCCGGCGGCCGCAGCCACGACAGCGGTGAGTGTCTGTCGCCATCCGCGTTGGTACCCGATCACGGTGCAGGCCGTCAGCACGACCAGGCCAAACAGCACGAGACCGTAGGAGAGGAAGATCGCGATACCCAACAGCAGTCCGCCGACCCCAGCGACCATTGGCCGTCGGCGGCACGCGCCCATGATCACCAACGCCAGGCCGCCAGTGGCGACGCCGGCGAACAGGCCGTCTGCGGACACCGCCATCCAGACCGCACCAGGAAACAGCGCCGCATAAGGGACCGCTCGGCGTGCGGCGGCATCGGCACCCAGCTCGCGAACGGTGACTGGAACAGCGACGCTCGCCGCTGATCCGACCAGGATGCACAGCGCACCCGCCCAGAAACCCCCGCCCAATCCGATTCGGTCCAACGCCCAGAACAGCAGCGTCGCCAGCGGCGGATGCGCGGCCACGTGTGTCGTCCAGACCACCATGCCGTCGACTCCGGGTCCGAACGCGATGAAGTGAGTGAAGCTTGCGAGGAAGCTGCCTGGATCAGTGATCCGCGGCAGGTCGTGCAGGTACTCGTTGGGATCCAGGAGCACGTCCATCCACCCGTGTTGCAGGCCGTCCACCAGGGTCAGTGAGCACATCCAGGCGAGATTGAGTAGCCAGCCGGCCAGCAGCAGCCTGCGCCACGGGAGGGCAGGGGCTGCCTGCTGGAGTCGCAGTCCAACCAGGACGCAGAGCACAGTGAGCGGGGTGCCCCAACGCAGGTGCGGCCCCCAGTGGGCGAGCAGCGGGGGAGCGGGCAGGACGATCTGCCGCCCCTGGTCGAGGAGGATCCGGCCGCCGACAGCCGCGGCGGCGATCAGCGCCAAAGCGGCGGCCACTGCCAGGATGTCGCGGCGCCAATCACCCGAGGCCGAAGCAGACGGTCGGTCTTCGAGCCGGCCGACACTCCTGGTGGGTTCCGCGACCCTCTTTCCCCAGCCAGTCATGCCGCAGCGGCCTATCTCGACGGAAGGGCCAGCACCGTGCTGATGTCGCGCACAGCCCGCCACGCGCCTAGCGGCGTGCCGGTGACCTTGGAACGGCCGCGGCGTAAGAGGTAGTCAGTGTCGACGCATACGATCCGCCAACCGGCATCGGCCGCCCGAACGACAGTTTCGACTGGATATCCCGACCGCCGATCCTGCACATCCAACCCGAGCAGTGCCTCGCGGAGCGCCGCCCGCATCGGCCCTATGTCCCGCAACGAGAGCCCGGTTCGGCGCCGAACCCGGCGCGCAAGCTCGGCATTGGCGAGCCGGAGCGTCCACGACTGTGCACCTGGGTGCGCGGGCCGCCGGATTCCGATCACGAGGTCCGCCTCACAGCGTTCTACTGGAGCGATCACCTCGGGCAACTGGGCTGGATCCAAGCTCGCGTCGGCATCCATCACGGCGATCAGCGGGGCGCTGGCGGCGACCAGGCCGGCGTGACACGCGGCGCCGTACCCGCGGCGCTCGGCGTGCACCACGATCGCGCCAAGATCAGCGGCCACCTGTGCCGAACCGTCGCGGGAGCCATTGTCAATGACGAGCGGCCGGAAACCCTCGGGCATCCGGCCGAGAATCCACGGCAGCGCCTCGGCCTCGTCGAGGCAGGGCAACAACACATCACAGCTGATCTTGTCCGGCGTACGGCCCACGTCGACAACCTAGCGAGTGCGGCGGTGGACGAACCGAGCCGCGACGCTTTCACATCGCTTACAAACCCGTCGGCAAGGCTTCCAGGAGTTTGCAACAGGCGCCGCATCGGCAACTGTGGAGGCCATGTTGCAGCGCCGACCGCGATGGTGGCCAAAGTTCAGCAGCACGCTGCGGTCGACCGCCCTGACAGCTCGGATCGGTCGAGTGCTGGGGATCATGATCGGCGTACTCTTCCTCACCGGGCTGCTGAGCCATTACCAGTACGGGCCGTGGCAGTGGCTGCCAGTTCCAGCTCGGCCGGTCTGGGGCTACCGGCTGACTCAGGGCATCCACGTAGCCACGGGTATCGCGACGATCCCCCTGCTGCTGGTCAAGCTGTGGTCGGTCTATCCCAACCTGTTTCGGTTCCCGCCAATCCGGTCCTTCCGGCATGCCCTGGAGCGGATCAGTATCGCGATCTTGGTCTCCACAGCGTTGGTGCAAGTCACCACCGGATTCCTCAACGTCCTCAATTGGTACGGGTTCGGCTGGTACTTTCCTCCGGTCCATCGTTTCTTGGGCTACGTGCTGGTCGGATCGCTGCTACTGCACATCGGCGTCAAGCTTCCCGACATCGTGTACGGCCTGCGCGCCCGAATATCCGAGGCCGACGTCCTTACCGAAATCCCGTGGAACGAAAACCCCGCATCGCACAGCAATGCCGGAACGCTGTCGGACCCGCCAACTCCCGGGATTTCGCGGCGCGGCGTGCTGACGGCCGCAGGTGCGGGAATCGGCCTCGTGGCGATCACCACCGTAGGCCAGACGGTGACACCGTTGGCCCCGGTCGGCCTGCTCGCCCCACGCCGGTGGAATCAAGGTCCGCAGCGAGTGCCGGTGAATCGTACGGCCGAACAGGCTCAGGTCGGGGCAAGCGCAATGGCCGCGGGCTGGGTGCTCGAGGTAGTCGGCCCCCGGCCGTACACGCTGACTCTGGCCGATCTCGAGTCGCGGGCAGTTCACCAGGCGCGTTTTCCGATCAACTGCGTGGAAGGTTGGAGCGTCGGCGCGAGCTGGCGAGGCCTGTCGCTACTGGAAATCGTTGAGCAAGCCGGCGGCACGGCTGATTCGCGGGTCCAGGTGGTTTCGCTGGAGCCGGTCGGCTATAACCGGTCCTTCGTCGAAGGTCCGCAAGTCAGCGCGGCGCTGCTGGCGACCCACCTCAACGACGAGCGGTTGGATCTTGATCACGGCTACCCGCTGCGACTGATCGCCCCGAACCGCGCAGGTGTGCTGAACACCAAATGGCTCAGCCGGATCGAGATCTTGTCATGAAGGCGTGGCGAATCGTGCTCGCAATAGCTGGCATGCTGCTCGTAGGTTTCGGTGTCTTCCGGCTGCTCACCGAGATCCCAACTGGGAGCGTGATCAAGCTAGCAATCTGGCTGCTGGCCGCCTTGATCATCCACGACATGGTGATCGCTCCTTCGGTGGTCGGCCTGGGCTGGACCCTGCGACGCGGCGCACCCGACCGCGAACGCCGGTACCTGCAAGTAGCGTTGATCATGATCGCCGTGGTTACTGTCATCGCATTGCCGATGATCGTCCTGCGCGGCAGTCAGCCGCCAGTGAAGGCATTGCTGCTCCGCGACTACGCCGCCAATCTGGCGCTGCTCATAGGCCTGATTGCGGGAGTGACCGCCGCAGGCTACGCCGTGCGTGTGGCGCGTGATTCCTACCGCCGGAGCCGCCTGCCTGGAATGGAAAGGGACGCCCGCCGGTAAGGACTTAGGCTTGTCGGCATGCGCGTTGGGGTTTTTGGGGCCACGGGACAGGTCGGCGGCGTGATGCGGCGCGTGCTCGATGAGCGCCACTTTCCGATCAAGGAGTTGCGGTTCTTCGCGTCGGCCCGTTCGGCAGGTCGAACCTTGCCGTGGGGCGATGACGAGATCCTCGTGGAGGACACCGAAATTGCGGACTTCAATGGTCTCGACCTCGCACTCTTCTCCATGGGCAAGCACGCTTCGCGGATCATCGCACCCAAAGTGGCGGCCGCAGGCGGCGTCGTCATCGACAATTCCTCCGCGTGGCGGATGGACCCCGACGTTCCTTTGGTGGTTTCTGAGGTCAATCCGGAGGATGCGATTCGGCCGCCGAAGGGAATCATCGCCAACCCGAATTGCACCACGATGGCCGCTATGCCGGTACTTGCCCCGCTGCATCGCGCCGCCCGTCTGATACGCCTCCAGGTCGCGACGTACCAAGCTGTATCTGGATCTGGTGGTGCCGGGGTGGACGAGCTCGACAGGCAGGCCAAAGCGGTCGTCGACCGCGCCAGCGAGCTCGCCTTTGATGGTCAAGTCGTCGACTTCCCGGCTCCCGACAAATACCTCAAACCCATTGCCTACAACGTTCTTCCGCTGGCCGGCTCGATCGTGAACGACGGCAGTGGTGAGACCGACGAGGAGCAAAAGCTGCGCAATGAGACGCGGAAGATCTTGCATATTCCTGATCTTCGGGTGTCCGGAACCTGCGTACGGGTGCCCGTTTTCACCAGCCACTCCCTTGCCGTACACGCGGAATTCGCCGATGATCTCAGCCCGGAACGGGCCACCGAGCTGCTCGCGCAGGCTCCGGGTGTTCGTCTGATGGACGTGCCGACGCCGCTCGACGCGACGGGCCAGGATCCGAGTCTGGTCGGTCGGATCCGTGCTGATCAAGCCGCGGCTCCCGGCAAAGGTTTGATCATGTTCATCTCGAGCGACAATCTGCGCAAGGGTGCGGCCTTGAATGCGGTGCAGATCGCTGAGCTGGTGAGTAGTCAGCTGGTCGCTGGCGGGCGGGCCGGAACCCTGTGACAGCAACACTGCCAACCGCCAACGGGCACCCGCTGGCGATCTTGGGCGCGGGTGTGATGGGCGAGACCGTACTTTCAGGATTGCTCCGTGCCGGCTGGCACCCCGACCAGATTGTGGCGACCGACCGCAGACCCGAGCGGCGGCACGAGCTGACTGCCCGGTACGGCATCCAGATGCTCGAGAACACCGAGGCGGTCGCCGAGGCCGAGACAGTGATCTTGGTTGTCAAGCCGCAAGACATGCGTGACCTGCTGGCCGAAATCGCGGAGTCGCTCAAGCCGGGGGCACTCGTGGTCTCACTTGCGGCCGGCGTGGACACCGATTTCATCGAATCCCGCTTGCCAGAAGGAGTTGCCGTGGTGCGGGTGATGCCGAATACGCCGGCTCAGGTGGACGAGGGAATGGCCGCGATCTCTCCCGGATCGCACAGTACTCAAGATCACCTTGACCGAGTGACAGAGATCTTGTCCGCCACCGGGCGGGTGATCACGGTGCCGGAGCAATACCAAGATGCGGTG
>DASVEX010000212.1:0-17892 GCA_036380335.1 Propionibacteriaceae bacterium
ACAGTGCCCCCGATGGGATTCGAACCCATGCTGGAGCGGGTTTAAGCCGCCTGCCTCTGCCATTTGGGCTACGGGGGCCAGCCATCCGACGGCCGCTGTGATCCTAATGCCGTCGTCGCACTTCAGGTGACGCGCAGGCTCACCTCGTCCATGACGACCAGTCGATGACCGCCCTCAGCGCGACGCCTGCACAGTTGGCGTTGCTGAGGCAGCGCCCAGCTTCCCTCGAGTTCCGACTGGCAATCTGCTCAGGTCGCCGGTTGGAATGCGGTCCTCGATGACCACCTTTCCGTCGGGTCGAAAGTGCACCGGCTGCACTGCGGTGATCAGGCCGGTGGCATTGTCCCGAAAGTAGAAGTAGACATCTGCGCTGATCAACGGAGGTGAGAACGGCGTACTGAAGGATGAGAACGTCGGCTGCCTAACGCCGCCGGCCGTGCCTTCCTGCATCCCGACTGTCCACGACCCATCGTCATGCATGATCACCTGTGGACCGGACTCGGCGTGGTAGTGCCCCCACAGCACCAGCCGAGCCGGGAGATTCGGTGTGTCCATGATCACCCGGGCGGCGGCGGGCTGGTGAACGAGCAGCACATCGCTTCGCTTGTTGTCGGCGACCGCGACAAGCCGCGCCGCCATCGCTTCTTCGCTCTCTGGCCGATCCTTGGTGCGCTCGATGCTGAAGGGAATGTTGTGCTCCGGGTCGTCGTCGCCTAGCACGGCCAGTCCTGCCGACTCGACAACTTGGCCATCGAGTACCGTCATGCCGCTACTCCGCATCTGAGCCTCGGTGACATCAGAGTCATGGTTTCCGGTCGCCACCAGGAAAGGCACCCCGTTTGAAATCCTGGCCTCGCGACGGATACAACCACGCTCGGCTGCCGTGCCATTGACCGTGTCGTCGCCCGAGCTCAATATCACGGAGGGCCCGGTTATCCGAACAAGCCGACCGATCAGTTCCGTCATGGCCTGGTTGCAGTGCAGGTCGCTGAAACCCAAGATCATCGATTCCGCAGAA
Organism: Propionibacteriaceae bacterium; assembly: GCA_036380335.1. Taxonomy (GTDB): domain Bacteria; phylum Actinomycetota; class Actinomycetes; order Propionibacteriales; family Propionibacteriaceae; genus Microlunatus. The sequence goes on from DASVEX010000212.1 coordinate 1,019, forward strand.
ATCGGTCTCGGCAGCGAGTCAAGCTGCTCCGACAGGCTCAGCGCGGCGGTGTCGGTATAGGTATTCACCGCTTGTTGCTGGCGGGAGCTGAGCAGCCTGATGCCCTCGATCCCGCGGTCCAAGACATCAGCCAGCAGCACGCTATCCACCGTGAGCGAGGCAAAACGGCTGCCGTCTGCGATAGCTACGGGATAACGCGGATCCTTGGGTTTCTGGGGCACCAGAATGGATCCGACCACGAGCGCGACGGCCGTCAGATAGACCACAGCGGCGCGGAGCGGCGTTACCCGGGTAAGGATCCACGGTGGCACGAGATAGCGCCGCAGCCGCCAGATCGCCACCCCGAGCAGCAAGACAGCCTCGGCCTCAAGGCCCTCCCGGACAGCATCCTGAACCAACCGCTCGACAATTCCGGAGATCGCCTCACCCGGCTCGGTGTAGAGGCTCGTGTACGCGGTCAGTGTCTGCTCTGAGAAGAGCGAACTCATACTCTCTGCCGCCGTGCCGAGGCCGCCCACCGTGATCGTGAGCCCGATCGGGCGTGCCGGGCTGGCCAGGTAGGCATTGCCGATCGGTCCGAGGTTGAGCTCAACCTCACCGTTGAAGTTGCTGGCGAAGCTCACGCGATGGGGCCCGAGGTAGTCCTCGACCCGAGCATGACTGATCGCCCAGACTGCAGCGAGTGGTGCGGCAGCCAGGGCGGCAAGCATTGTCAGCAACAAGGCTTTTCCCAGGCCCTTTAGCAGGGCACTTCGGGAGCGCACCTGCGCGGCGTGCCGCGCAACCACGCTCGCCAGGGTTCGGTGCTGGCCGCTGTCGGCTGGACGCTTCATCGCTGCCCGACCTTACCTGCGCCTCACCCCAGTCCTATAGGTCCCGCAAGGCCGATCCAGCAGGGCGGCGCAGCTCAAGAGTCGGCAGTGCCACGGGGCGCCAGATAGACCTTCCGGGCGTAGAGGGCGTGTGCGCCGATTACCCGGTCCAGAAAAAGCATTCCCCTGCAGTGATCGATCTCATGCTGCAGCGCCCGCGCCTCGAAGGCATCAGTGGTGATCAGCACGCGTTCGCCGCTCAGCGGGAGCTGCCCAGCCACGATGATCTTGGTGGCCCGCTTCACGTCGCCGGTGAGGTCCGGCACCGACATACAACCTTCGCGACCCTTCTCGTTACGACTTGCCTCCACCACCTCGGCGTTCAGCAGCACGATCAGACCGTGGCTAGTTCGGGTTTTCGGATGCGTCGAGACGTCGACACAGAACGCCTGGGCGGCTACCCCCACCTGGGGCCCGGAGAGACCCACGCAGCCCGGTGACACGCGCATCGTCGCAATGAGATCGGCGCAGAGTTGCACGACCGCCGGGTGTGCGGGATCCACGAGTGAAGCGGACACCGACAAAATCTGGCTTGGCGCACGGATCACATCCATGACGCGCCCCTGAGGCAGAGTCGGCAATGCCAAGTTCACAGCTGATCGTTTTCGAGCAGTCGCATTGTGGTGTCGACACCAAGATCGGCGGACACCTCCGCAAGCCGCGCCTGCAGCGCCATGACCTCGGCCGATCGCGGTAGGTCGACCTCAGCCACCAGCACATAGAGCGTTCCGGAGAGGCGGGTCGAGAGATCGGTGATGTTGCCGCCAGCCTCCGCGATCACGCCAGCCAATCGGGCGACAATCCCGAGCCGGTCCGCGCCATGAACGGCCACCAAATAGCTAGACCCGAGCGGCGGCAGATCGGGTTCCTCAGGCACCTCGCGTACGGTGACATCCAGCGAGCCGTTCACCAGCGGCTCTAGCGCGGCCGCCACCTCCGCCGAGTCGGCATCACCAGCACAGATCAAGGTCATCGCGAAGTGTCCGCGCAGGAGCGTCATCGAGGAGTCCTCGAGGTTCATGCCGCAGTGCGACAGCACCTCAGCGGCCTGCGCGATGATCCCGGGTCGGTCGTGACCGACAACCGTGATGGCGAGAGAGGTCATCGCGGCATTGTGTCACCGGTCAAGCAACTGCAGAGCAATCCCATCGAGAATGTCCGACTCGCTGACGATCAGATCGTCCACCCGCAGTCGCGCCGCGATACGCGTTGCTACGAGCGCTCCGCCGGTGATCACGTCAGCTCGCCCAGGATGCATCGATGGGAGGGCTCGAATCTCGTCGACCGTCAGGCCGGCCAATCGTTGCAGCAGCTCCGCGATGGCTGGCGTTGGGATTCTCGCTCCGTGCACCCGCTCTCGGTCATACCGCTCAAGCTCCAGATAGACCCCAGCCAGCGTGGTCGCGGTGCCGGCAACCCCTATCCAGCAGGCGACGGAGGCAAAGTCCACTCCGCTACTCGCCAAGAGTGAATCCACGCGCGTCGCGGCCCGCTCAAGATCATCAGTAGCGACGGGATTCTGCTGGAAGAACCGTTCGGTGATCCGTACGGATCCGATGTCGAGTGAGATCGCGCTCCGCAGCTCGCCGGCGGCATCGCCGATGATCAGTTCGGTAGAACCACCTCCGATGTCCATAACGAGAACCGGCTCGCCGTCCGGGGTCACTCGGCTGAGGGCGCCGATGAAGGACAGCTGGGCCTCCGACTTCCCACTGATCACATCCGGCTCCACACCCAGCCGCTCCTTGATGCCGGCAAAGAACCTGTCACGGTTCTTGGCGTCCCGGGCGGCAGAGGTTGCCACGAAGTGCACTCTCTCGACAGGTACGTCGGCTTTCTTGATCAACTCCGCGTACTCCTCGACAGCAGCGAACGTACGCCGTAAAGCGTCCGGGTGGAACTCACCCGTCGCGTCCACTCCCTGGCCAAGTCGTACGATCTCCAGGCGTCGCTCCAGATCTCTCAGCCCTGATGAGTCATCTCGTTCGGCGATCAGCAGCCGGATCGAGTTGGTCCCGCAGTCGATAGCGGCAACCCTTCTCACGAGACTTCCCCCAGGCACGGCTTGATCCAAAAAGCGCCGAGCACACGAACGGCCTCGTCACCAAGCGGATTGACACCCTCGCCAGCAGCAAGCGAGTGGGCCACCAGGGCATGCAGGCACTTCACCCGATCAGGCATCCCGCCCGCGCTGACACCCGCGATCTCTGGCACCCGCTCCAGCCGTTCTCGGTCGGTGAGGTATCGCTCATGGGCACCCCGGTACGCCACGGCAAGATCACGATCATGACTCAGCCGTCGGTTCATCGCAGCCATCAGGCCCTGAGCCTCCAGCGAGGAGCATGCTGCCACTGCTCGTGGACAGGTGAGGTAGTACATCGTCGGAAAAGGTGAGCCGTCGGGCAAGCGAGGCCGAGTCTTCATGACCGCGGGCTTGCCGCATGGACATCGGTACGCGATCCCTGCCGCACCACGTGGCGGTCGCTGCAGCTGCGCGGTGATCGCGGCCTCATCAGCTGCGGTCATAGGCTCAAGCACAGGGTTATCCTCTCAGCTGCGAGCGTCGGGAAATCGCGCCCGCCGTGCTGAGGAGAAGCGAGCGGAGCAATCAATATGGATGACCGCATGGGTGTGGCAGTGGTAGGCAGCATCAACGTGGACTTGGCGGCCTTCGGTTCTCCGCTGCCACGGCCGGGCGAGACGGTCATTGGCAGCGACTTTTCCTTGGTGCTCGGCGGAAAAGGAGCAAATCAAGCGATCGCTGCCGTACGGGCCGGGGCGCCCACCTACATGATCGGCGCAGTAGGCGAGGACATGTTCCACGAGCTCACGCTGACCACGCTGGCTGCTGAAGGCATCGACGTCAGCGGCGTACGTATCACCGACGGTGCAACGGGAATCGCCCACATCCGGGTCAACACCGCGTCGGCTCAGAACGACATCATGATCATTCCGAACGCGAACCACCGGCTGAATCCGGACGACGTCGAGGCCTCGCTGACCAAGCTGGGTGATCGCGTTTCAATCGTTTTGGTGCAGCTTGAGATTCCACTGTCGGTCGTGCAGCGCGTTGCTGAGGTCTGCCGAGCACTGGGGTTTCGTCTGGTGTTGGATCCAGCGCCTGCCCAACCCCTGCCACCCGCGTTGTGGCCCGGCGTCTGGATGGTGAAGCCGAATGAGCTGGAGGCGGAAGCGCTGACCGGCATTAGCGTCACCGATTTCAAGTCTGCCGAGCTGGCAGCCGAATGGTTTCGCGACGCTGGTGCTGCTACCGCGATGATCACCCGGGGCGATCGGGGTGCCGTAGTCATCGGGCCCACCGGTGTCGAGGATTATCCGGCTTTTCCGGCAACGCCGGTAGACACCACTGCAGCCGGTGACGCATTCACCGGCGCGCTCGGTGCGAGTCTGGCTCGCGGCGCCTCACTGCCGGACGCGGTGCGGCGAGGCCTTGCCGCTGGTGCCCTGGCCGTCACCGTGCGCGGAGCTAGCCCCAGTCTGCCGACGGCTGCGGCGATCGATTCCTTCCTCGCAGAACGACACTGACTTGTCAGCGTCGGTGGTCGCCCGGCCGACCACAGGTGCTGACAACTCGGAGTTAGCGGTTCGGTTTGGTTTTCTCGGTGATCGGCTTCTCCCGAGCCGGGTCCGGCACGGGCGCTGGCCGGTCCGCAGCCTCAACCGAGCCCCACAGCTTCGACCACCACGAGTCCTGTGCCGGTTCGTCCGACGCACTCTCTGCCTTGATCTCGGCTCCTCCGCCCAGCGGCCTGCCCTCCGCGTCGACGACAGTGAAGCCGGTCTCCCCCGGCACCACCCACCCCAGTCGTTCGCGGGCTTGACTTCTTACGTACCCCTCGTCATCCCATCGCGCGAGTTCGCCTTGAAGCTGAAGGATGCGTTGCTGCCGCTCGGCGATTTCGGCCTTGGTCGCAGAGATCTCATGGGCTTGCGAGAAGTAGATCCGCAACGACGTCGCGTACGAGATGGTCAAGATCAACAACACCACCGACAACGCGATGGCGCGGGCAGTCAGGATGTAGGAACGACGCCGCGGTGCAGTGCTGGCGTCGGCACTGCCCGCGTTCTCCGCCGTGGACGTACGCAGGGACGACTTGGCTGCCTGACTGCGCGTCCGCGTCTTACCCCGGCCGGGCGGTGCGCCCGGCCGGGAAGTGGGCCGTCGACCGGATGGCACTATCCAGCCTTGAACCGCGGGAACGCCGAGGCACCGGCGTAGCGGGCCGCGTCGTCGAGATCTTCTTCGATCCGCAAGAGCTGGTTGTATTTGGCTACTCGGTCGGTACGCGCCGGTGCCCCCGACTTGATCTGCCCACAGTTGGTTGCCACGGCGAGGTCGGCAATCGTGGTGTCCTCGGTTTCGCCCGACCGGTGACTCATCATGCAGCGGAAGCCGGCACGATGAGCGAGATCGACCGCATCGAGGGTTTCGGTAAGTGATCCGATCTGGTTGACCTTGACCAGCAGGGCACTGGCGGCCTGCTCGACAATGCCGCGTTGCAGGCGGGACACGTTGGTCACGAACAGGTCGTCACCTACTACCTGAATCTGGTCGCCGATCCGCGCAACGAGCGCACTCCAGCCTGCCCAGTCGTCTTCGGCCAGCGGGTCTTCGATGGACACAATCGGGAAGGCGTCGATCCACTGCGTATAGATGTCGGTCATCTCCTCGCTGGTCAGCTCACGGCCCTCGAAGCGGTAGATGCCGTCGTCGAAGAACTCGGTGCTGGCCACGTCGAGGGCCATGGCGACATCGCTGCCGACGGTCAGCCCAGCGCTCTCGATAGCGGTCGAGATGAGCTCGAGAGCGGCAACATTGGCCGGCAGGTTCGGTGCGAAGCCGCCCTCATCACCAAGGCCGGTCGACAGACCCTGCTTCTTGAGCACCGACTTGAGCGAGTGATAAACGGTGGCACCCATCTCGAGGGCGTCACGGAATGTCGCAGCTCCAATCGGCGCGATCATGAACTCCTGAACGTCGACATCGGAGTCGGCATGTGCACCGCCGTTGACGATGTTCATCATCGGCACTGGCAACACGTGGGCGTTGGGACCGCCGACGTATCGATACAGCGGCAGGTCGGCAGAGTGAGCAGCCGCGTGCGCAACCGCGAGCGAGACACCCAGGATGGCGTTGGCGCCGATCTTGGACTTGTTGTCGGTGCCGTCCAGATCCAGCATGGCCTGGTCCACCAGTCGCTGCTCGCTGGCCTCGTATCCGATGAGTTCCGGGCCGAGTTGATCAATGACCCCAAGCACGGCCTTGCTAACGCCCTTGCCTCCGTAGCGAGCCTCACCGTCACGCAGCTCGACCGCCTCGAAGGCCCCGGTCGAAGCACCCGACGGGACAGCCGCTCGGCCCTCGGAGCCGTCATCAAGAATGACTTCGACCTCGACGGTCGGATTGCCACGGGAATCCAGGATTTCTCGCGCGCCGATGAATTCAATGCTCGCCACAGGTGCCGCCTTTCCATTTCTGCCCCGAGTCGCCGATCTGCAGGTACCTGGGCAGGGGAAACCGATTGTGGCCTCAGCCTATCGGCGGGTATGGATCAGGCTGCGGCGCCGCACGCGGGAAGGAGAGATTCTCCGGCGCGCACTCGCAGCTCGAGCGGCAGGCCTACTTACGCTTACGGATGGCGCGGGCGTGGACCCAGTTCACCCCAACAATGCCGGCCCAGGAGACGGCTACCCCAAGGATGTTCGGGTCGACGTTGGTCGCGCTGATCGCCGTAATCGGGATACCCATCACGATGGACACGATCGCCAGCGCTAATTGGCGTGCGCGGCCGCTTTGCTCGGAGGCCTGCGCCTGGTTGGCCTCCTGGGCCTGCCGCATGAGCTCTGCGGTTCGAGCCTCCGCAAGATCCTCGACCCGCTCAGCGAGGTTGGCGGCGACCGATTCGGCGTATTCGGGCCCGAGTTCCATTCGCGCTGCGAAAGCGGCCTCGGTATCGCGTTGCAATTCTTCGCTCGGCCTGCGCGGAATGGGCCGGTAGTGCGGTGGCACCGGGTACGGGGCCGTCGGATTCATCTGGTACGGCTGAAGATTCTGGGGCGGGATACTCCGGGGCGCAGGCTGCTGCGGATAGTTCTGAGGCGGGTAATTCTGCGGTGGGTAATTCTGTGGCGGATAGTTCTGCGGCGGATAGTTCTGGGGTGGGTAGTTCTGCGGCGGTTGGGTTTGCCGCGGACTAGATTGCGGGGCCGGCCGTTGGGTCGGTGGCTCGGACATGTGGACAGGATAGTGCGCCTGGGACCTAGACCCCCGATTCGTTGGCGGCCGCCTCTGCGGTCTGGATGCGCGACTCCAGGCCGCGTACGGCATCACGAAGCGCCTGCTCCGGGTCAATTCCGGACGCCTGAGCGCGGGCTGCCAACGCCAGTATCTGGATGCCCACCTCCTCGGCCGTCGTCGGGGCGTCAGGTAAAGCTAGGGCGACGCGGCGTGATCGTGCCCGGCTAATGATCTTGTTCGCGCGGGCTAGCGCGGAAAGCTGATCCGGGATGCCCTGCAGCGCTGACGTACGACCCTTCTCGACAGCTTTGCGCTGCTCCCAGGTGTAGTGCAGGTCGGCGGGCACAGCCGCAGTTGCGAAAACATAGGGATGTCTGGAGATCAGCTTGTCGGCGATACCCTGCGCGACGTCCTCCACCGTGAAGCCCTCGGCTTGCTCACTGGCGATCTCCGCATGAAAGATCACCTGAAGCAGCAGGTCACCCAACTCCTCGCGAAGATGATCTTGGTCGCCGACCTCGATGGCCTCGATAGTTTCGGCGGCCTCTTCCACCAGGTACTGCACCAGCGACCGATGAGTCTGCTGGGCGTCCCAGGGGCACTCGTGGCGCAGCCGCGCCATCACCTCGACCAGTCGCTCCAGCTCGGGTAGCGCCACGTGGGCTATGGCGTCGGAGTGGCCACCGGCTTGGCCAGCGACGCCGACTTGTCGTTGATGATCGTTTTCTGGGTCGGATCCAACACACCGAATCGGGGATTGAGGGTTACCGGCTCCTTGGCGGCCGCCGCAAGATAAGCCTCGCTCCCCAGCTTGCCCGCCACGATTTGCTGATCGGCAACGTCGTAGGCGATCGGTCGGCCCTTGGGCACGTTGAGCAGACCGGCAAGATTGCTGTTCTTGATCAGTGCATCGCGATCGCCATCGGTGATCGTGATCTTGTTGGCCGCCGCGAGGTTGTCCGCGATGATGCCATGGATCATCACGTTGACGACCGCCGGACTGGATACCGACTGGCCTTCTTGCAAGATGCTGGATACGCCATCGAGGGCGTCGTCCAACTGGCGCTGGGTGATGGTCGAGCCGTCGACGTACGCCACAACGCTCGGGTCGGCCTTGGCGCATCCGGCGATCAGCAAGCTGGCCATCACCGCACCGATCAGCGCGGCGATATGGGTCGCGCGGCACCGGCGACGAGCGAGAAACCTCATGAGCACGCAGGTGATCCTACGACAGCGAGCTAAGTCCGCCGGCCGGTCGGGATTTTGGGACCTGGGCCGGACCTTTAGAGAAGATCGTTTTGACGGCTGGGATGCGAAACGCACCCTGCGGCCGCGGCCGGCGTCGTATCGTTTAATGGCTGTGACCCGAAACGTACCTTCAGGGGTTCACGAAGATGTCTCTAATCAGTCCAGACGCCCAGTGCAGCAGGTCAGTGTCTTTCAGCTGCTGACCACCGATGCCGCTTCCCGGCCGCGGCACGAGCACCGATCCTGCGGTGTTCTTGACCACGCTGCCTGGGTAGAGCCGCTGCAGCCGCAACGCGCGTGACTCGGGCAGGTGAGCGGGCGCGAAGCGCAGGAATCGACCTTGCCCGACGATCTCGTGCAGCCCGGTCGAGCGTGCAAGGAGTCGGAACCTCGCCACCTCGATCAAGTTGAGCACCTCCGGCGGCGGCGCGCCGTAGCGGTCGTGAAGCTCGGCCTCGACTGCCTTGACATCGGCCTCGGCACGGACTTCGGCGAGCCGCTTGTACATCTCCAGCCGGAGCCGCTCCGACTCGACGTAGTCCGCAGGCAGGTGCGCGTCGACCGGCAGTTCGATCCGCACCTCGGGCTCCGGCTCGACGTCCTGGCCGCGGTACTCCGCAACCGCCTCCCCGACCAGCTGGATGTACAGGTCGAAGCCGACATCGGCGATGTGACCTGACTGCTGGCCGCCCAGCAGGTTGCCTGCGCCCCGAATCTCCAGGTCCTTCATGGCGATGGCCATTCCTGAACCCAGGTCGCTGTGCGCAGCGATGGTGCTGATCCGGTCGTAGGCGGTCTCGGTCAGGGGCTTTTCAGGGGGATAGAGGAAGTAGGCGAAGCCACGCTCCCGCCCGCGACCAACTCGGCCGCGTAGCTGGTGTAGCTGGGACAGACCGAGCACGTCAGAACGTTCGATCAGCAACGTGTTGGCGGTCGATATGTCCAGGCCGGCTTCAACGATCGTGGTGCACACCAGCACATCAGCTCGGCGTTCCCAGAAGTCGATCATGACCTGTTCCAGACTCTGCTCGCTCATCTGGCCGTGCGCGGTGACAACGTGCGCCTCGGGCACCAGGTCGGCAATCCGCCGCGCGGCCTTGTCGATGCTTTGAACTCTGTTGTGCACGTAGAAGACCTGTCCCTCGCGAAGCAGCTCGCGGCGGATTGCCGCGGTCACCTGAGCGTCGTCATAGGGGCCAGCGAACGTGAGCACCGGGTGACGTTCCTCCGGCGGAGTCATGATCGTGCTCATTTCACGAATGCCGGTAACGGCCATCTCCAAGGTTCGTGGGATCGGCGTGGCCGACATGGCAAGCACGTCGACGGCCGTACGCAGCCGCTTGAGCTGTTCCTTGTGCTCGACGCCGAAGCGCTGCTCCTCATCGATCACAACGAGGCCGAGGTCTTTGAACTTCACTTCATCGGACAGCAGTCGGTGAGTGCCCACAACGACGTCGACCCGGCCGTCGGCGAGGCCTTCGATGGTTGTTCTCGCCTCACCCTCGGAGGCGAACCGGCTGAGCGGCGCAACGTTGACCGGGAAGCCGGCGTAGCGATCGGAGAAGGTGGCGTAATGCTGCTGCACCAGCAGGGTGGTCGGCACCAAGATCGCCACCTGTTTGCCATCCTGGACAGCCTTGAACGCGGCGCGTACCGCGATCTCAGTCTTGCCGTAGCCGACGTCGCCACAGATCAGCCGATCCATCGGCACGATCTGCTCCATGTCGCGCTTGACGTCCTCGATCGCACCCAGCTGGTCTGGCGTTTCGACGAAGGCGAACGCGTCCTCGAGCTCGCGCTGCCAGGTGGTGTCGGCTGAGAACGCATGGCCCCGGGTCGCCTGCCGTGCGGCGTACAGCTTGATCAATTCGGCCGCGATCTCACGAACCGCCCGGCGGGCTCGTCCCTTGCGCTTGGCCCAGTCCGCGCCACCCAGCTTGTCCAACGACGGACTCTCTCCGCCGACGTACCGCGTTACTTGATCAAGAGAGTCCATCGGAACATAGAGCCGGTCGCCCGGCTGGCCGCGTCTGGACGGCGCATACTCGATCACCAGGTACTCCCGCGTCGCGCCGGCCACCGTGCGTTGCGTCATCTCGACGTAACGACCTACCCCATGCTGGCTGTGCACGACCGCATCGCCAGAGATCAGCTCGAGCGGGTTGATCTGATTCTTGCGGCGGGCCGGCATTTTTCGACTTGCCCGGTCGGTAACCCGCTGGCCGGACAGATCAGATGCAGTGAAAACCGCGAGCCGAATCTCCTCCGCCAGGAATCCATGGCTCAGCTGGCCGGTCACGACGGTGGCCAGACCAGCCGAAGGTGCCTCGTCGACCGAGGGCAGGACGCGGACCGGCAACTCATGTTCGGTGAGCACCTCGGCAATCCGGTCAGCAGTACCTCGACCCTCGGCCATGACGACGACTCGCCACATGTCACGAATGCGCTTCGTGATCTCGTTTACCGCCGCCTCGGTGTCGCCGCGATAGGTCTCGCCGACCTGTCCGAGCACGATACGAGATTCCACGCTCGGCCCGCTGACCGAGGATGAAAGATCGATGATCTCGCCGTCCTCGGTCCGGATGGGCTGGAATCCGCCATCTCCGGCGGCAGAGCCGTCCATTGGACCGGCGCTGAACGGTGACAGGGTCCACCAAGCCATCCCTCGGCCGAGGGCAGCGGCGCGCACCTCGGCGAGCGGCTGATAGGCCGAGGCACCCAGATCGATAGGGGCCTGGCCGCCACCCGCCGCGGCGGCCCACGACGCATGCAGGAACTCCTCGCTGGTCTTGACCAGCTCAATCGCCCGGCCACGCACTAGCTCCGGGTCGCAGATCAGGACGTGGGTATCGGTCGGCAGCAGATCGATCAGCAGTTCCATGCCGTCGACCAGCGCCGGTGACAGTGCTTCCATGCCGTCGACCGGGTGCCCCTGGGCGATCTTGTCCAGCATCTCGATCAGCTCAGGATGTTGCTCAGCGAGCGCGGCTGCTCGGCTGCGTACCTCATCGGTCAGTAGCAGTTCTCGGCACGGCGATGCGGTGATCTCAGTCAGTGTGATATCCGTCGATCGTTGATCGGCGACAGAGAAATACCGAATCTCCTCGACGGTGTCGCCGAAGAAGTCGACGCGTACGGGATGCTCCTCGGTCGGCGGAAAGACATCGACGATGCCCCCGCGTACCGCGAACTCACCGCGCCGCTCGACGAGATCGACCCGTGTGTACGCGGCGCCGACCAGGGCAGCCGCAAGATCGGTGAGATCGATGTCAGAGCCAACCGTGAGGCGGATCGGATTCAGCCGGCCAAGCCCTTTCACCTGCGGCTGAAGGATGCTACGGACCGGAGCAACGACGATCTGCGGCGGCGGAGCGGAGCTGTTGCCGGCCAATCGCCGCAGCAGCTCGAGCCGACGGCCGACCGTATCGGACCGTGGACTCAGTCGCTCGTGCGGCAACGTCTCCCACGCCGGGTAGTAGGCCACTTCTTCTTCGCCGACCAGGGACTGCAGCGCGGCTGTCAGCTCCTCTGCCTCGCGAAACGTGGAGCTGACTAACAGCACCGGACGATGGCCGCCACCACGCTCGGTTGACGCGCTCACCGCGGCGGCGATCAGCGGCCGCATCGGAGCCGGTGCGGTCACGTCCAGCACAGACGGTCGTTGCGCGCGTGCGTCACCGATGGTCTGGACGATGGTGGGTTCGGTGCAGAAGAGATCGACGAGTCCCGTGAGGGTCACCCAGAGAGGCTACCGGCAGGCTCGGACAGCGCTCACGGCAGTCGCGCGAACGCACGAACCGGAATGTTCCGAGAAGTTGAGAACCCGGGCACGCCGGCCATCTCGGCGTCAGCTGTTGAAGGCGTTTTGAGTCCTGTCCAGCCCGAGCAAGGCCAGTGACTCGACTGCATCCGCAGCGCGACTGATCTCCACCTCAACATCCTCGCGAGTACTGGCAGGGAAGTTGCTGAGCAAGAAGTCGGCCGGATCCTGGCGCCCTGGCGGACGCCCGACCCCGACGCGCACCCGATAGAAGTCGCCGGTGCCGAGCGAGGCACGGATCGACCGCAGGCCATTGTGGCCGTTGTCGCCACCACCAAACTTCACCCGGAGCTGCCCGGGGTCGATGTCCAGCTCATCGTGTACGGCGATCATCTGGGCCGGCTGCAGCTTGTGATACGCGAGCAGCCGGGTGACTGCCCAGCCGGTCTCGTTCATGAACGTCCGCGATTTGGCCACGATCAGCCGTACCGCGTCTCCCCCCGGCTGTCCAACGCGGCCCTCAGCAACCTCGGCCCGTATGCCGCGTGCTGCCCGAAATCGCACGCCCATCCGGCGGGCCAGCTCCTCGGCGACCCGGTAGCCGATGTTGTGACGTTGTGCTGCGAACGCCGGGCCGGGATTGCCAAGGCCGACGACCAGCCATGAGGTCATGGCGTATGCAGCTGGCCAGCTAGGCGCTCTCGGACTCGGCCAGCGCCTCGTCCGGGGTCGGCTCGGCCGTCGGTGCCATGGTCGGCTCGATGCCAGCTTCCGCCTCTGCCTCTGCCAGCTCGGCCTCGAGGGCCTCCGCGGTCGGCGCGTTCGTAATGTTGACGATCAAGGTGTCCGGGTCAAGATCGATTGACGAACCGTCGGGAAGCTGAAGATCACGAGCAAGGATCTGGGTGCCAGGCGGCAGCTCTTCAACTGAGACCACGATCTGCTCAGGAATCTGAGTGGCCTCAGCCTCCACCGGAACAGTGTTGTGATCAACGACCACGAGCGTGTCGGGACCGGCCTCCCCCACCAGGTGGATGGCCACGTCGACGGTCACTTTCTCGCCACGCCTGACGATGACCAGGTCAACGTGCTCGATGGTGTGCCTCAGCGGGTCACGCTGCACCTGTTTGGGGAGTGCGAGCTGGGAACTGCCGTCCACCTCGATGGACAGCAGCGCGTTTGCGGTACGCAGCGCGAGCAGGGTCTCGTGACCAGGCAGCGCAATGTGGATCGGGTCGGTGCCGTGACCGTACAGCACGGCTGGCACCTTGTCGGCGCGACGGATCCGGCGGGCTGCGCCCTTGCCGAACTCGGTACGCAGTTCGGCGATGAGCTTTACCTCGGGCACGAACGAACTCCTCAAACTAACGTCGTTGATCACTTTCAAGACTCAGCCGGGGTACGCCGTTCGTTCGACCTAGTCGATCACGGTCCGCGACCCTCGCCGAGGCAACCGCTCAACCTTAGCCGACAAGGCCCAATAGTCGCCAACTGATCCCGTAGCCACATAGTCGCCAGTCTGCGAGCGGCGGAAATCGCGCGCCCGCCGTGCTGAGCCAGGCTGGCGCGTCGCTGTGAGTTACGCCTGTCCGTTGAAGAGACTGGTCACTGAACCGTCTTCGAACACCTCGCGAATGGCCCGGGAGATCAGGGGTGCGATCGACAGCACAGTCAGGGAGTCGAACCGACGTTCTTCAGGGATCGGCAGGGTGTTCGTGACGATCACCTCCTCGAAGTCGGCGGCCTTGAGCCGATCCGTGGCCGGTCCGGACAAGACCGGATGGGTCGCGGCCGCGATCACCGCCCGTGCCCCGCGCGACTTCAGCGCCTCTGCGGCCTGGCAGATCGTGCCGGCGGTATCGATCATGTCGTCGACCAGCAGGCACACCCGGTCTTCCACCTCGCCAACGACCTCATGGATGGCGACAGTGTTCGCCACGTCTGGATCTCGCCGCTTGTGAATGATGGCCAGAGAGCTGTTCAGCCTGTCGGTCCACATGTCAGCGAGCCGCACTCGGCCGGCGTCCGGCGAGACCACAGTCATCTCCGAGGTGTCGTATTTGGTGGACAGATAGTCCGACAGCACCGGCAGTGCCCAGAGATGATCAACCGGCCCATCGAAGAATCCCTGGATCTGTGCTGCGTGCAGGTCCACCGACATGATCCGGTTGGCGCCGGCCGTGTGGAACAAGTCCGCGATGAGGCGGGCGGAGATAGGTTCGCGTCCGCGATGCTTCTTGTCCTGGCGAGCGTAAGGATAGAAGGGTGCGACGACGGTGATGCGCTTGGCAGAGGCCCGCTTGAGCGCATCAACCATGATCAACTGCTCCATGGTCCACTCATTGACCGGAGCCGCATGACTCTGAATCACAAAGGCGTCGCAGCCGCGTACCGATTCCTCGAACCGCACATAGATCTCGGAGTTGGCGTAGGTGATCGCGCGAGTCGGCACGAGCTCGACGTTCATGAGCGCGGCGATCTCGTTAGCAAGCTCAGGGTGCGCCCGCCCGGAAAAGAGCATGAGGTGCTTCTGGTTCGGGCGTTTGAGGCCGCTCATGACGGCTCCTCCTGTTCCAGCGCCGCCTCGGCGGCATGCGCGGTCTTGGTTCCGGCCCGCTTGCGCGCCACCCAGCCGGGCACATTGCGCTGCAGGCTGCGGCTCACGGCAAGTTCACCGGGTCCGACGTTTCCGGTGATCGTCGAGCCAGCGGCAATGTAGGCACCGTCGGCTAGCTCGACCGGCGCGACAAGTACCGAGTTGCTCCCGACGAAGTCGTACGCCCCAACGGTGGTTGTCGACTTGCGTACCCCGTCGTAGTTCGCGAAGATCACGCCGGCTCCGATGTTGGCGCCCTCACCGATCACCGCGTCGCCCAGGTAGCTGAGGTGCGGCGCCTTGGCTCCAGCTCCGATGCGAGCGTTCTTGGCCTCCACAAAGGTGCCGATCTTGCCGCCCGCGCCCAGCGTCGTACCGGGCCGAAGGTAGGCGAACGGGCCGACGTTGGCGCCCGGACCGATCACACTCAGTGAACCCTGGGTACGGGTGACCACCGCGTTCTCCCCGACCTCGACATCGATCAACGTGGTGTCCGGGCCGATCCGAGCTCCCGCCGCTACGGAGGTCGCGCCCTCCAGGGACGTACCGGGCAGCAAGACCACGTCCGGCGCAAGATCAACTGAGGCATGTACCCAGGTTGTCGAGGGATCCACGACCGACACACCTTCGCGCATCCAGTGCTGCAGGATTCGGCGGTTCAGCTCAGCATTCATCCGGGAGAGCTGGACCCGGTCGTTAATACCTTCGGTCTGCCAGCGGTCATCGATCAACAACGCACCCACCGGTTCGCCAGCCTGGCGTACCACGGCCAGCACGTCAGTCAGGTACAGCTCACCTTGATCATTGGTCGGCGCGATCTCGGTCAGCGCACCCCGCAGAATTGTGGCGTCGAAGACGTAGGTCCCGGAATTGATTTCGGAGATCTGCCGCTGAGCGTCATCGGCGTCGCGGTGCTCGACGATGCCGCTCACCAAGCCGTCGGCGTCGCGCAGAATTCGTCCGTATCCGGTCGGGTCGGGGACCTGCGCCGTTAGCACGGTGACAGCAGCGTGCTGGGTGCGATGCTCAGCGAGCAACGCGGCCAGTGTCTCCCCGGTGAGCATCGGAACATCACCCAACGTCACGATCACGTCGCCGTTGAGATCGGCAAGCTGACCGAGCGCGGCTTGCACGGCATGGCCAGTGCCGAGCTGCTCCTCTTGGACCGCGATCAACACATGCGGCGCAATCTCTGCGAGATGGGCCTCGACCTGATCACGAAGATGACCGACCACGACGACAATGTGCTCCGGCTGCACCGCTGTCGCAGCCGTCACCGCGTAACTCAGCATCGAGTGGCCGGCGATCTCGTGGAGCAACTTGGAACGCGAGGACTTCATCCGCTTGCCCTCGCCGGCCGCCAGGATGACGACGGCTGCGATCGGGTTGGGAGTTGGATCGGAGTAGACGGACAACAGCTGGCTCCTTACTAGCTGAGTGACGCTCCGCTCCCCGGGTAGGAGTCGAACCTACGTCGCTAATCCTGATTCAAAGACGGGCCCGACCCTTGTTCGGGGGGTGCTCTGAGAGTGTTTCATGCCTTGACGTGTCGTGTGGTGTCGTGTTGTAGCACGCCATCTGTGACACGCGCTGTGACACGCGCTGGTGATCTTGGCCGTCGTGTTGGCTCTCACCTGACCGCGCCTCAGACGGCCTGGAACCGAGGAAGACCTGGGCGAACCCGGCGGGGGCCAGCGGCGCCTGTTCTCGCAGCACTGGCGGGCCCGCTGCCGTTCACGTATGACTTGTGCCCCTCGGATCTGGTCGCGAAGAATCGACGACATGGTTCGTAGATGGTCGAGGTCACTTGCCGGTTTTAGCGGCGTAGGCGTCCTTGGCGGTTGCGGTCTAGGTAACGAAGCCCGGTCGATACTGTGAACCGGCAGCCGTGGCTGACTGAGCCCGCAGAGTGGACAAGCAGGTAATGGCTGACCGAGACGGACACGTCCGCGACCGGAACGAGGTCGGGCAGGCAGCGTCGCCGGCGCTCGCGGTCGACTACGCCTGAGGGCGAGGTTGCTGCTTCTCGGCCAAGTAGAAGTCCCGACCAACGACCGTGGCCCGCTTCGTCGCTTCCTTGAACGTGTCCGTGCGGAACCACTGCATCGCACGGTCGAGGTTCTCGACGTGGATGTGGAA
>DASVEX010000213.1:0-2992 GCA_036380335.1 Propionibacteriaceae bacterium
GGCCGCAAAGGCCGCCGAGGTCGCCGCAGCGACCGGAGTACGTCATGACGGGCCTACGATCCCGATCTTGAATACCTTCGGCGCGATGCGAATCCGAACCGACGGTGGGGTGCCCGGCATCTTGAGCGGGCTCTGGTTCCGCAGAGGTCTCGGCACCGCATCGAGGGTCTTCGGACCGATCTATGAGGAGTACGAAAGACGCGGATCAGAGACCGGCCCACTCGGCTTTCCGATCTTCGACCAGCTCATCGACGAGATCCCGACCCGGTTCTTCCAAAACTTCGAGCACGGCCAGATCCGGATGGAGGACGGTGACATCCTGGTGCTCGGCGACACACCGACACCGGCGCGACCATGATCGGCGAGGATGAGCCTCGTTCTAGCTGGATCCCACCTCCCTAGACGAAATCTTGCAGCAGTGGGAAGCAGCCGTCGGAAGGCGGCAGCCCGGTGGGATTGCTGGCTTGGTCGTCGCAGAACTGGGCCGCGGCCTGAAATGCCTGGGTGGACGCATTGTCCGCGTCGAAGTCGGTGCTGAAAGACTGCGCGGCACACCGGCGTAAGAACGCCGCAAGTTGAGCGAACTTGACGGCATCCCCCTACGCGAACAGGGAGAGCAATGAGAAAGCTCGTCGTTACCCAAAACATGACGATAGACGGCTCGATCGAAATGCTTGGAGACTGGTTTGACCCGCGAGGACAAGCCGATCAGACGGACCTTATTGAGGAGGTGCACCGGCAGGATAGTCACAGTGACGCGTTCCTTACCGGCCGGCACACGTTCGAGGCCATGCGCAGCTACTGGCCTGGGCAGATCGAGGATCCGACCGGCGTCAAGGCGTATCTGAATGATGTGCGCAAATACGTGGTGTCTTCAATGATCAACGATCCGCAGTGGCAGAACACCACGGTGCTGTCGGGGGACCCGGTCCAACAGGTACGAGCGTTGAAAGAGCAGCAGGGTCAAGACATCGTGATCACCGGCAGCATTTCGCTGTGCCATACCTTGATCGATGCTGGATTGGTCGAGGAATATCGACTCTTCGTCTATCCCGTCATGCAAGGTCGTGGCCGACGGCTGTTCCCTGACGGATTCGAGCTTGCAAAGCTCCAATTGCTCGAGAGCCAGACGTTCGGCGACATCGTCTACCTCCGCTACGCCGCCGCGTAAGACCAGCCGGACGACCTCTTCACATTCACTGTCCAACGAGCTGCGCAGCGTAGATCTGCGGTTCGACCCCCGCGGCAGCGGCATCGCGGCGCAACAGTTGATGAGCTTGCTCAATGTCGTGACCTTGATCAACCAGTATCCCGACGGCTCGATTGAGCACGGTCAATTCGGCGAGGCCGGTCAGTCCGGACACGCGGGAGAGCGGTAGAAGATCAGCATCGAGCTCGATCATTCTTCGGTGACCGTCGACGCGTGGTTCAGGAGGATCAGCGCTATCCGCTGCGGAGGATCGTTGATCAACGGGGATGCCCCCGAGGGCGTGGCTGAGGTCGGCGGCTAGATCGGTAAACGCGCCGGGGATTCCGGCGTAGAAGACGACTCGGCTCTCCCCGTCGACCGTCGACGACACCAGCCCTAGGGGGAGACGCAGCGATGTGCCGAGCGGTACGTCGTGGCCGTCACTGAAGGTAGTGAGCGTAACCGGCCAGTCGTGCTCGACAATCGTGAGCTGGAAGCCGCAGTAGGAAGTGGCCGTCGAGTGCAGCGCCGTGGTGAGCGCCAGAAGCGTGTCGTCGAGATCCTGCTCATCTTGGCCGATGCTGACCGTGAGATCGTGAAGGTGCGCAAGCAGGGCGGCTGGCAGCTCCACACTCGTGCTCCGAGAAAGCGGATCCGCCCGCTGATCGTGTCTGCATGAACTGGCTCAGCAAATCGCCAAGACCACTGGCGGCGGCCGCGCGAACCGGGGAGTCAGGATAGCCGCGTCAACCTCGACTCTACGCCTGCCTGCCGAGGGCGGCTAATTACGACGATTCTCGACTTTGTCGGTTTCGGGCTCGCGCCCGAGCGACGGCCTCGTCCACGATCTGACTGGCTACGTCCGCGAGCTTGCGATGTTCATGCTGGCTCAGCGAGCGCAGCCGCTCGATGGCCTCATGTTCGGTGCTGCCAGTTCGACTCATCAAAATCCCGACAGCCCGGTCAATGACGCCGCGAATTTCCAGGGCCGATTGCAGCTGGTTGGCCAGGCGGCGGGTCTGTGCGAGGACATGGGCGTTATGTACCGCGATGGCCGCCGGCGCTGCGAAGATCTGGCCGAGTTCGGCCGCTCGGTCGTCAAAGACGTTCTTGTCGTGGGCGTAGACGTTCATCGCGCCGACGACCCCGTCGGGTGCGATCAACGGCAACGACACCACGCTATGTACACCCAGCCGGGCGACCCGGCCACCGAACCGCGGCCACCGCGGATCTCCGCCGAGAGAGCCTGACAGGACGGTGTGACCCTCACGGGCGGCACTGATGCAAGGGCCCTGGTTCATCGCGTACTGAATGTCGTCGACTTCAGTGACAAACGGCGCAGTCGCCACGATCGTGTCGGCCCTGTCCTGCTCGAGCAACGTCAGCCCGGCACCGTCGGCGCCGGGAATGGCTTGTACGGCGTAGGTGGCGACCTGGGTCAGCAACTCCTCCAGCGGAAGCCGGTCCGATGCCAACCGGGACAGACCAGCGAGACTCTCGCGGAGATCCTCATCCTCGGCCTCAATGTCGTGGCCCGACGGTCCGATTTCGGCATTGTCGTCGAAGTCCATGGTCCTCTTCGCACAGTCACGGCTGCGGTCGGCATAAATTTGACCGCTATCAAGCAAAGCGTATCGCGGTCCTGCGATCCTGTTACCGCGGAGCGAGCGCTCGTCGCTGTTGACTCCGGCGTTCATGTGGCAGATTGACTTTGCGTCCACTGGGTAGACTCCAGTCACTGTATTTCGCAGTCGGTCTGGGGCCTGAGACGCCGTATACACTCGCCGCGGCTCCCGAAGCACC
>DASVEX010000214.1:0-22787 GCA_036380335.1 Propionibacteriaceae bacterium
CGAGGGCTTGCCATGATCATCGGTGACCACTTCGGCGTCCAGCCACGACAACCCGTCCGGTGCGCCCAACGCCTTGGCAAGAGCCTCCTTCGCGGCGAACCGAGCCGCCTTTGACGCCATCGGACGCTCGGCTTCGGCCGGCGTGAAGATCCGCCGGATGAGACCAGGACGGCGCTCTATCGACTCGGCAAATCGGTCGACGTCACAGACGTCGATGCCTACGCCCACAATCATGACGCCGCTCGCGTGGAATCGGACGCTCGCAGCGTGATCACGGCACTTCTCGGTTCGTTCGGGTGGTCACTCAACGGTGACGGATTTGGCCAGATTGCGCGGCTGATCGACGTCGTGCCCTTTCTGGGTGGCAAGTTCACAGGCGAACATCTGCAGCGGCACGGTCGCGACCAGCGGCTGCAGCAGGGTCGACACCTTCGGCAAGCTGATCATGACGTCCGCGTACGAGATCACCCCGACGTCACCCTCTTCGGCCAAAACGATGGTCTTGGCCCCGCGAGCACGTACCTCCTGCAGGTTGGAGAGCACCTTGTCGTGCAGTACGTCACCGCTTGGCGGAACGACGACGAATACCGGCAGCTGGTTTTCGATCAACGCAATCGGGCCGTGCTTCAGCTCAGCGGCGGCGAAGCCTTCGGCGTGGATGTAGGCCAGCTCCTTTAGCTTCAAGGCGCCTTCGAGTGCGACTGGGTAACCCACATGTCGGCCGATGAATAGCACGGACCGGTTCTTGGCGAACGCGGCCGCCAGATCGATCACCGGCTGGAGGTCATCGAGCACTCCTTGAATGGCGTCAGGCATGGCTGCAAGCTCCCGCAGCACCTCCCCGATCTCATCGCAGGACTTCGCTTCCCGCACCTGCGCGAGGTAGAGACCGAGCAGATAGCAGGCGACCAGCTGGGTAAGAAATCCCTTGGTCGAGGCCACACCGATCTCCGGACCCGCATGGGTGTAGATCACCCCATCCGACTCGCGCGGGATGGTCGAGCCGTTGGTGTTACAGATGGCGAGCACCCGGGCCCGCTGCTCCCGGGCGTGGCGGATGGCCATCAAGGTGTCTGCAGTCTCCCCGGACTGACTAATTGCGACGACGAGCGTGGCCGGACCGATGATTGGGTCCCGGTAGCGGAACTCACTGGCCAGCTCCACCTCACAGGGAATCCGGGTCCAATGCTCGATCGCGTATTTGGCCACCAGTCCTGCGTAGAAGGCCGTACCGCAAGCAACGATGATGATCTTGTCGACCTGTCGCAGCTCGTCTTCGGTCATCCGGATTTCATCCAACGTCAGCCGGCCACTCGCATCGTGTCGGCCGAGCAGTGTGTCAGCGACCGCTCGCGGCTGCTCGTAGATCTCCTTGCGCATGAACCAGTCGTAGCCACCTTTTTCCGCGGCAGAGAGGTCCCAGTCCACGTGGTACGGCCGCACCTCGGCGGGCTCGCCCTCGAAGGTGGTGATCACCACGCTGTCGGCAGTGATCGTCACCAGTTGATCTTGGCCCAGCTCGATGGCTTCGCGGGTGTGGTCAATGAAGGCGGCGACATCAGAAGCGACGAAGTTTTCTCCCACTCCGACACCAACGACCAACGGGGAGTTGCGTCGGGCCGCGACGACGGTGTCCGGCTGCTGGCTATCGACGGCGACGAGGGTGAAGGCGCCGCGCAGTCGCCGGCACACCGTACGCATAGCTTCCGCCAGCGCCACTCCGGCAGTGACCTGCCGGCCCAGCAGTTGTGCCACGATCTCGGTGTCCGTCTCGGACACGCACCGGATACCTGCTGCCTCGAGCTCGTCCCGCAGCGTCACGAAGTTTTCGATGATTCCGTTGTGTACGAGTGCGATTCGCCCATCAGCAGAGGTATGCGGATGCGCATTGACGTCGTTCGGTCCGCCATGCGTCGCCCATCGGGTATGACCGATACCCAGCCCGCTGCGTGGCAACTGCTCCTCGGCTAGCAGCTTCTCGAGATTGCCGAGTTTGCCGGCCTTCTTGGCCACATACAGCGTCTCGTCGGCCACAATGGCAACGCCCGCGGAGTCGTAGCCGCGGTACTCCAGACGGCGCAGACCCTCGACCACGACGTCCAGCGCAGCCTTCCCCCCGACATATCCGACGATTCCGCACATAGGCGGAACTGTACCTTTCCAGCTCTTCGCCGCTGGGCTGTCAGCGATAGCTCTGCCCGATCCGGCCCAGGTTGTGAGCCAATTCCTCATCCGACACTAGATTTCTGCTATGCGGGATGATCTGCAGCTCCTAGGGGCGTACGTGGAGCGCAGTCGGGCAGATTGGGCCGAGCTTGCCGAACAGATGCCGATCCCGCTCGACGAGGCGACTTTGGAGAAAGTCCGCGGGCTGGGTGATCCGACCAGCATGCTCGATGTACGTGAGGTGTATCTGCCGCTCACTCGACTGCTGAGTCGCTACTTCCTGCACACCAGCGAGTTGCATCAATCGACGAATGAGTTTCTCCAGCTGTCGGTGGAGCGTACGCCGTTTGTGATCGGCATCGCGGGGTCCGTCGCCGTCGGGAAGTCCACCACCGCTCGGCTGCTTCGGGAGCTGCTAGCCGTCTGGCCTGAACATCCCAGGGTCAGCTTGGTCACCACCGACGGCTTCCTGCTCCCCAATACCGAGCTGGAAAGCCGCGGACTGCTCCATCGAAAGGGTTTCCCGGAGTCCTATGATCGGCGCGCTCTGCTGCGCTTTGTGATCGATGTCAAATCCGGCCAGGAGGAAGTGATGGCCCCGGTCTACAGCCATCTGACCTACGACATCGTGCCGGATGCCCAGATCAGGGTGCGACGACCCGACATCTTGATCGTGGAAGGACTCAACGTCCTCCAGCCGGCGCGGTCGCGACCTGATGGCACGACCGGGCTTGCTGTCAGTGACTTCTTCGACTTCTCGGTCTACGTCGATGCCGACGACGCAGACGTCCGGGACTGGTACGTGAGCCGCTTCCTTTCGCTGCGTGACACGGCTTTCCGCGATCCGCGCTCGTACTTCACCCGCTACGCCGACCTGACCACAAGCGAGGCGATCCACCAGGCCCGATACCTCTGGGACACCATCAACGGCCCCAACCTGTCCGCCAACATCCTGCCGACGAAGGGCCGCGCCACCGTGATCCTCCGCAAGGACCGCGATCACTCAGTCCAGTGGGTGCGCTTCCGCAAGATCTGATCCGCTCCGGATTCCGTAGGCAACCGATCACGTCCAACGCGTGAGCGAGCCATTCGGAGGTGGCTGGTGACTGGTTTCCATAAGAGGCCTGTGCTGAGTGGTCGGTTCGCAGCCGTATCCGCAGTCAAGCTTGACGCAACCGAACGGTTGCCATAATCTATATAGCAACCGACAGATTGCTATATATGAAGGAGAGCTGTACTCATGGGATTTCCTGACCGCATCGAACGGACCGTCGAGCTCGCCCACCCGCAGACCAAGGTCTGGGCCGCGCTCACCACAGCCGAGGGCTTGGGCGCGTGGTTCGGCGACCAGGCGACGATCGATCTGCGTCCGGGCGGAACGGCCCAGATGACCTGGGCCGCCGGCGACCGTGCCGAGATGCGCGTGGAACGAGTCGAAGAGCCGACAGTTTTCGGATTCACCTGGCACATCTACGGTCTGCCTGACGACGATCCACGTCGCACTTATGTCGAGTTCACGCTGGAACCGATCGACGTTGGCACTCGGCTGACCGTGACCGAAAGCGGCTTCGCCCAGCTACCCGAGGACGCCCACAGCAAGGCCTTCGGCGGCAATACGAAGGGCTGGGCGCACGAGCTGGGCGAGTTGTTCGACTACCTCGATGCCGCCTGACATCGAGGCGATCGCCGAACAGGTCTTCATCGCCCTGGCGGACCCGACCCGGCGTAGCATTCTGGCCGCGCTCGCCTCCGGCGGCCCGGCAACGGCCACGGACCTCGCCGATCGTCTTCCGATCACCAGACAGGCGATTGCCAAACATTTGTTCCTGCTGGCAGAGGTCGGACTGGTGACGGCCGAACCCGGAGAGCGGCGCCGCGTACGCTATCGGCTCCGCTCAGCTCCGATGCAAGTGGCGCAACAGTTCCTTGCCGCATTGGCCCGCGACTGGGACACCCGGCTGGACGCGCTGCAGGTGCACCTCGGCCGTTGAGCACAACCGAACACTTCAACCGCAGAATGGAGAAAGTCATGTCTGAACCCGACATCACAATGACAACACCGTCGATCGTCTCCGAGCAGGAGTGGGAGGCTGCGCGCCAGCGGCTGCTGGTGAAGGAAAAGGCGTTGACCCGCGCCCGGGACGCGCTCGCCGCTGAGCGCCGGCGGATGCCGTGGCTGCCCGTGACGACACATTACGAGTTCGAAGGGCCGCAAGGCAGAGTGAGCCTGCTCGACCTCTTCGAGGGCCGCCGGCAACTGATCATCTACCGCGCCTTCTTCGAGCCCGGCGTGCACGGCTGGCCCGATCACGCTTGCATGGGTTGTTCAATGGTCGCCGACCAGGTCGCCGACGTCGCCCACCTGAACGCTCGTGACACCACCCTCGCCTTCGTCTCGCGGGCGCCTCAGCCCGACATCGCCCGGGTGAAAACGCGCATGGGCTGGACGATGCCCTGGTACACCGTCACCGACGGCTTCGACACCGACTTCGGGGTGGACGAGTGGCACGGCACGAACGCATTCATCCGCGACGGCGACCGGGTGTTTCGCACGTACTTCATCAACAGCCGCGGCGACGAGGTCATGGGTGGTACCTGGAGCTATCTCGACGTGACCGCGCTCGGACGGCAAGAGGCGTGGGAAGACTCGCCCGAGGGCTACCCGCAAACCCCACCGTACGAGTGGTGGAACTGGCACGACGAGTACGAGAAATCCTCCTGAGCTCCGGACTGTCCCTGATCGCGCGTCGGTGCCGGTGGGTCGAGGTGATCTTGACCCCCGGCATCGGAGTGGTACGCGCCGGCCCGACCCCGGCAAACTATGAAGCGTGCCCGACAAGGATCCGAAGGCGGCGTACGAGCGGCTGCGAGCAGCGCACCTGACTGCGGTGCGAGCCTCGCTCGAGGACCACGTGGCCCGGCTCGACTGGCCGCACCAGCGCATCGAGCGCTACCAGACCGAACGACTCCGGTCGTTGCTGACCTACGCGCGCGAGCGCTCGCCCTTCCATGCCGCCCGGATGGCCAACATCGACCCGGCCACAGCGACCATCGACGACCTCACACAGCTGCCGCCGATGCTGAAGCAGGAGGCCCAGAGCGACTGGGACGCGATCATCACCACGCCCGATATCACCCGTGCGGGCGCCGAGCAGGTGCTGGCGCAACAGTCTTGGTTCTCCTACACCCCCGCGGGGTACCAGGTATTCAGCTCTGGCGGCTCGAGCGGCGTACGCGGTGTGTATGTCTGGGATTGGGAACAGTTCGTCACACTCGCCTGTCTCGCCTGGCGGTGGCAGGCGCGTGCTGAGCGCGCTGCCGGATCAGATCTCCGCGGGGCGCGACTCGGCGTGCTCGAGGCCGGCGAGCCGCCACACGCCAGCACACCGTTGTTCGACATCGCTATCGAGTCATCTATGGAGACCATCGTGATCCCGGCGGCGGCGCCATTCGATCAGCTGCGGCGAGCGGTGGCGGGCGCGAAGCCCACCCATCTCGTGGGTTACGCCTCGGTCATCGGACGCCTCGCCCGCGCCTCGACTGCAGGTGAGTTGGCAATCCAGCCGGCTCGTGTCAGCACGAACTCCGAGCCGCTGAGCGAGGAGGATCGTGACGCGATCACGATCGCTTGGGGTGCGCCGGTGCACAATCTCTGGGGCTCGACCGAGATCGGCATCCAGGCAGTCGGCTGCGGTTATGGCGAGGGTCTGCACATCTGTGAGGACGAGGTGATCCTCGAGCGGGTTGATTCGGACGGGCGTCCGGTCCCGTCCGATGAGCCAGCCGCGCGTACGCTCGCGACCGGGCTTGCCGGCCGCACCTTTCCCTTCATTCGCTACGACCTTGGCGACGAGGTCACCCTGTTGCCCGGCCGCTGCGCGTGCGGCAGCTCGATACTGCGCGTCGCCGACATTGCCGGCCGGCGCGACGACGACTTCCGTTACGGCGAGAGGCTGGTTCCGGCGAGCGCATTCCGGTACGTGCTGGGCACCGACCCGCTGATCTTGGAGTATCAGGTGCGTCAGACGGCGAGCGGCGCGGATGTGCTCGTTATCGGATCACCCGAGGTCTCGGCAGTGGCTGCGGCGCTGGTCAAGTCGCTGGGCCGCTACGGGCTAACGAATCCCGCGATCAGCGTGAGTGTTGTTGAGCAGATCCCGCGGCACGCCTCGACGGGCAAGCTCAAGCGGTTCGTCGCGCTGAACTCCTGAACACCCGCTTGGCTAGTGTCGTGGAATCCTAGTTCCTTTGCGCTTGGCGTCGTTCAGGTGCGTGCATCGCAAGGCCGACGAGGGGGATACGGGGTCGTATGTCGACCGAGGAGAACGCCGCGAGGTGCGTGCCTGGGCGGCGCGAAGCGTAAAGAGACTTGGGTTCCACGGCACTAGAGTGCCAGGGCTGCCTTGACCACATCGGCGAGCCGGTGGGCGACCGCGGTAGCGGCCTCATAGCTCTCGGCCTCAACCATGACGCGCACCAGCGCCTCCGTGCCGGAGGGCCGCAATAGAACCCGACCCGAGTCTCCGAGCTCGGCCTGAGCTTCCGCCACGGCCGCTGACAGCTGGGGATCAGTTGCTGCCCGCTTCCTGTCGACGTCCGGCACGTTGATCAGCACCTGAGGCAGTCGGGTCATCACCGAAGCCAGCTGGGCAAGGGACTGCCCCGAGGTAGCCATCCGGTTCATCAGGTGAAGCGCGGTGAGTACGCCGTCGCCCGTCGTTGCGTGTTCCAACATCACGATGTGCCCCGACTGCTCGCCACCCAGGATGAAACCGCCGGCCTTCATGGCCTCCAAGACATAGCGATCGCCCACCTTGCTCTGCTGCACGATGATCCCGAGATCGCGCATGGCGTTGACGAATCCCAGATTGCTCATCACGGTAGCCACGACCGTGTCATTCTTCAGCCGACCCTGCTCGCGGAGGGCAAGCGCCAAGATCGCCAAGATCTGGTCGCCATCGACGATCCGGCCAAACGTGTCGACTGCCAGGCACCGGTCGGCGTCGCCGTCAAGCGCGATCCCGATGTCTGCATGCTGTTCCAACACAGCTGCGCGCAGCGACTCCATGTGGGTGGATCCGCAGTTGTCGTTGATGTTGATGCCGTCGGGCTGTGCATGGATCCGGTGCACGTCAGCGCCCTGGGCCTCGAACGCCGCCGGGGCGGCCTGGAACGCGGCGCCGTTTGCGCAGTCGACGACCACCTTGATGCCATCAAGACTGACCGGTCTCTCCAGGCTGTTGACCACATGCGCCACGTACGTCTCGACAAGTGACTCATCGACGCTCACTCGGCCGACTCCGGCGCCAGTGGGCCGGGCCCAGACTTCGGTAAGCCGATCCTCGATCGTGTCCTCCACGGCATCGTCGAGCTTGTTCCCGCCTCGCGCGAAGAACTTGATGCCGTTGTCCGGCATGGGATTGTGGCTCGCCGACAGCATCACGCCAAGATCGGCATCGCAAGCTTCGGTCAGGAACGCGACCCCAGGAGTTGGCAGCACGCCGAGCCGTGTCACGTTCACCCCGGCGCTGGCCAGACCGGCCACCACCGCAGCTTCAAGGAACTCTCCTGAGGCGCGCGGATCACGTCCGACAACCGCAAAAGGCCGATGTCCGCTGAACTCTCCGGTCTCAGAGAGGACATGGGCGGCCGCAACAGAAAGACTCAGCGCAAGTTCCGCGGTGAGAGCCTCGTTGGCCTTGCCGCGTACGCCGTCGGTTCCAAAGAGTTGCCCCACTGCTCTCACCCCCGCGCGATTACCTCTTGCTGTACTGGGGTGCCTTTCGAGCCTTCTTCAGCCCAGCCTTCTTACGCTCCTTGATCCGCGCGTCACGAGTCAGCAGGCCGGCCTTCTTGAGCGCAGCCCGGCTTGCCTCCGCGTCGACTGCATTGAGCGCGCGTGCGATACCCAGCCGGAGAGCTCCGGCCTGACCGGTCACGCCGCCGCCATGAATGCGTGCAATCACGTCATATGAGCCAGCTACAGCCGCGGCAACGAAGGGTTCGGACACCAGCTGCTGATGCACCTTGTTGGGGAAATAGTCTTCCAGCGCACGGCCATTGATCATCCACTGGCCACTGCCCGGGGCGAGGCGGACTCGAGCCACCGCCTCCTTACGGCGACCGGTCGCAGCGGCCGGCGCGACGAGGGCGGGGCGGCCCGACGGGCCGTGCGACACCTGCGGTGTCGCCTCCGAACGGTACGCGATTTCGCGGTCATCCTCGACGAACGGGGTGGTCGCGTCCTCGTCGACCTTTTCGGTGGCGGTATCAGTCACTGCGATGGTTCCTTGCTTCCTCTTGACGTGCGTGTGGCAGCCGCGGCTATTGCGCGATCTGGGTGATCTGGTACGGCTTCGGCTGCTGAGCAGTGTGCGGATGCTCTGGACCGGCGTACACCTTGAGCTTCCTGATCAGCCTGCGGCTGAGCTTGTTCTTGGGGAGCATTCCCCAGACGGCGAGTTCGACGGCCTTACGTGGATCACGGTCGAGGAGCTCACCGTACGGTACCGACTTCAAACCCCCAGGCCGGCCGGAGTGTCGGCGGGCAAGCTTGTCGGTGCGCTTGCTCCCGGTCAGAGCGATCTTGGATGCGTTCACCACGACGACGAAGTCACCGCCGTCCATGTGCGGCGCGTAAGTCGGCTTGTGCTTGCCGCGGAGCAACGTCGCAGCGGTCACCGCAAGCCGGCCCAGCACAACATCGTCGGCATCGATGACATGCCACGACCTCGTGATGTCGCCAGGTTTGGGGCTGTAGGTGGACATAACCAGCTTCCGTATGTGACGCGAGCAAGCTCACATTGTTTGTGAACGAATTCCTGTCGCATCCACACCGAATCCGGGCACGCTGAAAATGCTCGCGTGGACGCAACAGCGGCCCAGATTACCTGTGCGGGCAACCGCCGGTCAAAGCGGAAATGTCAGTGCCGCCCGGCAGGATGACTCACAGGGAGCAAAGGCGGGCGCACAACGACGTTCGGCAATCACCCTAAGCGCACCTAGATCGGCAGATAGGGACGCACAAGAGACAGCCAGAAAGACACAAATCCATAGACACGTATGCAAAAGAGAGGACTGAGATGCTGCACGGACTCACCACGGTCAGCTTCTGGGCCGACGATGTCACTGCGGCGCGTGACTGGTACGCCGACGTGCTCGGCATCGAGCCCTATTTCCAGCGTCCTGAAGAAGGGCCGCCCGCCTATATCGAGTTCCGGATCGGTGCCGACGAGGATGAGCTCGGCCTCATCGACCGCCGCTACGCGCCGCCCGGCACCTCGCGTGATCCTGGTGGGGCCGTCATCTACTGGCAGGTCGACGACGTGGCGGCTGCCGTTGCCCGGCTGGTGAAGCACGGGGCCACCGAACACCAGCCGGTCGTCGAACGCGATGCCGGATTCGTCACCGCATCCGTCCTCGACCCGTTCGGCAACATCCTCGGCTTGATGTACAGCCCGCACTTCGTGGAGATGCACGCGCGCTAACGATCATGTCGTCGCCGCGCGGTCCTCGCCATCAGAGCACCCGTTCGGCACGCCTCTCTGCCTCCCTGGTGATCAAACCGCGCTCTCGGTACGCCGCTCTACTTCGAGCGCCGTTTCCTCAAGTCGCTTCCGATAGGCAGCCCACTCCTCTGCTGACTGGTCCGGGAGGTTTCCGTCCTTGTTGCCGGCGGTCCCGTCAATAAGTTCACGGAGGATGTCGGCGTGGCCGGCGTGCCGAGCCATTTCCACACTCACGTGCACCATGATCTGATGCAATGTGACCTGCTCCCGCTCTGGAGGCCACCACGGAACCCGACCGGGCGAGTCCAGGGTGAGGGCTGCGATGGTCGCATCTGCATGGGTGGCAGCCTGTTGGTATAGCGCGACGATCTCCTCGCGTGACTCGTCGGCGGTTGCCCACATGTCGGCGTTGATCTCAGCGGCGTCGTCAAGCCAGAGCAGCGGCACGTTCGCGGGCCGGTCGAACACCTCACCGAAGTAACCCAGCTCGACGCTTGCTACATGTTTGACAAGGCCAAGCAGATTCGTACCTGTTGGCGTCATCGGCCAGCGCACGTCGCGCTCGCCAAGCCCATCCAGCTTTGCCAATAGTGCGTCGCGTTGAATGCTGAGGTAGCGGTGGATGATCTGCTTCTGATCCATGCGGCCGAACCTAATGCAGGCCTCCGACAGGCCCTTTTACACCTCCGGGTCAGAAACGCACGTGCACGTCCGTTCTTTACGCGATACACGCGTTGCAACCTGTGTATCGCGTAGGCAGAGCACGTGCACGTGCGTTTCTCCGACGCTCAGACACCCTCCAGTTCAGTGGGCCAAATCATATGGCCCCCGACTATCCAGGCCTACAGGCCGCGCGTAAGTTGTGCGCATGACCGATACGCCAACGGTTGATTCTCCCAAGGATTCGCTGAGCGTTCGCGACAACCGTACGGGTCGTGAGTACGAGATCGCGATCAGTGATGGGACGATCCGCGCTACCGACCTCAAGCAGATCGCGGTCGAAGGCGAGCCGGGACTCGCGACGTACGATCCAGGTTTTGTCAACACTGCTTCCTGCCGAAGCGCCATTACCTACATCGACGGCGACGAGGGCATTCTCGAGTACCGCGGCTATCCCATCGAGCAACTGGCTGAGCACTCCACCTTTCTCGAGGTCGCCTACCTGCTGCTGAACGGTGAGCTGCCGACGCAGGCTCAGCTGGACGAGTGGGCGCTCAGCGTCACCTATCACACCTTCATCCACGAGAATCTGAAGCAGTTCATCGAAGGCTTCCGCTATGACGCGCATCCCATGGGGATGCTGATGACAACGGTCAGTGCACTGTCGACGTTCTATCCGGCAGCAGGCAAGATCGGCGACCCGGAGAACCGGCTACTGCAGATCACCCGGTTGATCGCCAAGATGCCGACCCTCGGGGCGTTCGCCTACCGCCATCAGCAGGGCAAGCCGTACGTCTACCCGGACAATTCGCTGTCCTACACCGCCAATTTCTTGGCCATGCTGTTCAAGATGAGCGAGCCAACCTACGTCGCGGACGAGCGCTTGGTCCATGCGCTGGAGGTGCTGTTCATCCTGCATGCTGATCATGAGCAGAACTGCTCGACGAACGCCGTGCGCTCGGTCGGTTCCTCTCAAGTTGATCCGTACTCGGCCGTCGCTGCCGGTGTTGCCGCACTCTACGGACCGCTACACGGCGGGGCCAACGAGGCTGTACTCGCCATGCTGAAACGGATCGGTACGACCGACAACATCGGGGATTTCATCGGCGGGGTGAAGGAGGGCAAGGAAAAGCTGATGGGCTTCGGCCACCGGGTGTACAAGAACTACGACCCGCGCGCCAAGATCATCAAGAAGGCCTGCGACGATGTCTTCGAGGTGACCGGAGTCAATCCGTTGCTCAAGATCGCTCAGGAGCTGGAGAAGATCGCGCTCGAAGACGAGTACTTCGTCAAACGCAAGTTGTATCCCAATGTCGACTTCTATTCCGGCCTGATCTATGAGGCGCTGCAGTTCCCGGCTGAGATGTTCACCGTGCTGTTTGCCATTGGCCGTACGCCGGGCTGGCTCGCACAATGGTCGGAGCTGGTGCAGGACAAGGAGCAGAAGATCGCCCGACCGAAACAGATCTACACCGGCTTGCGAACCAGGGACTTTGTCCCGATGAGCGAACGCTGATTTTTTTTAGGCTCTGCTCGCGCATGCGGCGCGGGGAGCTGGCGTTGTCGTCGATCTTCGTGAAACGCCTATGCCGCAGGACACCTAACTCTTTCTCGTGGGCGTTTCACTCATCTCTCCTCTAATCGCCAGCGGCGCCGCTCCGACGCTCGCAGAGCGGGAATCTATGCCATCAGCCGCCAGCTGCGGACGTGCTCCCAACGCATCTCCCGCCACCAGGTACCGGTCCAGGTGTTGTGGGCGAATCGATACAGCATCACCGTGTCAGCGGTGAAGGACGCCGGCGGGATGACACCGAGTCCGTTCACGTAGTCCTCGATCTCCTCCCGGAGATCTGCGCGCACCCGCAACTCATGTGAGGCCACCGAAATGTGAGGCATCCAGCGGTCCGGCTCGTACAGGTCGGCGGGCAGGCCGACGCTGGGGCCGAGCAGCGGTCTGACGACGAAGTCAACCGCTCCAGCAAGATCATTCAGCGGTCTGTTCGGGGCGCCGTCCAGCGCGGACACGTCGTAGGCGATTGCAGCATCCGCGAGCCGTCGGATACCGAGGTTCTGTACTGGAAATGATCGTTTTCGGCGCAGCACGAAGCCGATGAGCTGGATCAACTCAGCCAACGGGACAACCACAGGCAGGCTGCCGGCGAGGGTGACATGCGGGGGGAATGCGCCCGCGGAGATCAATCCGTACTGCGCTCGTAGTTGGCCAGTGATTTGTGTGACCGCCGCACACGTCTTCGGGTCGGGCCGCAGGAACACCCCAAAGCGAAACTGGTTTTCCACCAGTGTTCGTCCTCTCTCATCACACGCGACGCAGTCGGCCAGCCAGCTGCCGCAGCTGTTGCCCACCGTAACCAAGCCAAGACACGACTAGCAATGAACCCGCCGGTGCTTCCGGGCGGCTGATCGTGAAGATCCCCGTCGTGATACTGAAGAGTCAGCTCATCACTGATCAAAAACCAAGCATCAAGGACGTGATCATGGATTGGACACTGGAGGTTGTGGTACTCCCGGTAAGCGACATCGATCGCTCGATCGCCTTCTACCGCGACGAGGTTGGGTTCGCGCTGGACCACGACACAGTTACTCCACAGATGCACGTGACCCAGCTGACACCGCCCGGATCTGGCTGCTCAATCGTGTTTGGCGACGGACCTGGGATGGACGCGATGGAGCCTGGCTCGATGAAGGGTCTCCAGCTTGTCGTTGCCGATGCGCAGGCGGCGCGCGAGGAGTTGATCAGCCGGGGCGTTGCAGCCAGTGAGATCACGATCTTCAGCGAGCAGGATGGCGGCACATTCTTCGGCTTCGCCGATCCCGACGGCAACACCTGGGCCGTGCAGCAGATCAAGGCGCGAGCCGAAAAGCCGCTCATCCCGCAGGAGTGGCGCGGCCGTTTCGGCGCCTAACGACACGTGCCATCCACCATCACGATCCGCCCCGCGACTTTGGCACGGTTTCAAGATGTCGCGATCATGGTCGGACCCAAGAACCCTGATTCCTCGGTGTGCTGGTGCCTGAGCCACCGACTCGACGCGAAAACCAACCAGGCGCTCGTCGGCCGGGCACGTGGCGAGTACGTGAAGCAGCTCTGCCGCCGCCGAGTCGCGCCGGGAGTCCTCGCCTACGAAGATCTCGATGTAGTTGGGTGGGCTGCCGTCGCACCCCGGTCTGAACTGCCTTTTGCACGATCTACCAAGATCCCTCACATCGATGATCAGCCGGTCTGGTCCGTGTGGTGCATTAGGGTCCGGCCCGGCCACCGCGGCAAGGGCATCTCGCATGCCCTGCTCGAGGGCGCTGTGGCGTACGCGCGGTCGAAGGGTGCACCGGCGGTCGAGGGCTATCCCGTAGACAATCGCGGCAAGAAGGTTGATCTGACGATGGCCTACGTCGGCACCCGGAAGCTCTTCGAAGACTCCGGCTTCGTCAAGGCCGCGGACACCAGATCGGTATCCGGTGGGTTTCCGCGTGTCCTCATGCGGCTAGACCTGCGCTGATCGAGGTCCAGCTATCCTCCTAAACTCTTCGGCCGCGACAGCTGGACGGCGATGCAACCACCACTCGACGATCACCAGGTTGACCACCCAGCTCACCCAGCTGGTCAAGCCGATCGCTTCATCAAGCGCCGCTGGATCGACCTCGGCACCCATGTAGATCCCCGGCACAAAGACGGCGAAGGCGATCATCAACCAGACCCGGTATGCCACGATCGAGAAGGCCAACGCAACGCTACGCAGCATCCATTGCCGATGATCGGCAAATCGGCGCCGTCGGATAGCGCGGAAACCCGCCAGCGTGGTACCGAACCACAGCACGGCCAGCATGGTGTTGGCCACCCGCTGGTTGGCTCCATGCAGGCCCATCGGAGAGATGATCATGACGCATAGGGAGGCGCTCAGCGCGGCGATGACGTAGACCCGCCCACTCCAGCGATGAATGGCTGGATGAGCGCTGCGAAGCCATGGCCAGACCTGGAGGCAGGCGGCGAGCAGGGCCAGCGAACCGAGAAAGATATGAGTGACCAGCAGCGGATAGTAGCTGGCGTGCGGCGGGATCGGCTGGATTCGAGCCCGCTCCGGATCGAGGGACAGGTAGGGCGGCACCGCGTACCCGACGAAGGTCACCGCCAGCAATGCGAGTGGCACAACACCTCGAAGTGTTGAGCGTGCAAAAGTGCTCCCTTCGACAAGCTCAGGGCGCATGCCCGTCTCGGAGGCGCTCCGGCGCAGCTCGTCGGTGGACATGCCAGCAAGCATTGATGATCTGTGTTGGCCAGCGCACTGATGCTTGCCCGAGATCTCGAGGTGGGGATAACCCCACGTGTGAAGGTCAAGCGCGGCAAGTTAGCGCGCGCGTTCGACCCGCGCCTCGTCCCAGACCGGCTCTGTCGACTCGTACACACTGCCGTCCGCGCCGAAGATCAAGTATCTGTCGAAGCTCCGTGCGAACCACCGGTCGTGGGTGACAGCGATCACCGTCCCCTCAAAGGAGTCGAGTCCTTGCTCCAACGCCTCAGCAGATTCCAAATCAAGATTGTC
Source organism: Propionibacteriaceae bacterium (assembly GCA_036380335.1). Classification (GTDB taxonomy): domain Bacteria; phylum Actinomycetota; class Actinomycetes; order Propionibacteriales; family Propionibacteriaceae; genus Microlunatus. Next base: position 14,891 of record DASVEX010000214.1, read on the forward strand.
GGTCGGCTCGTCGAGGAGCAGCAAAGTCGCACCGCTCAGCTCCAGCAGCAGGATCTGGAGGCGTGCCTGCTGGCCTCCGGACAACGACTCGAACCTCTGCTCGGCAGCCTTGGCCAGTTCGTAACGATCCAGTTTGCGCGACGCCTCCTCGCGACCCATACCGGCCCGGTGATCATCACCGCGATGCAAGATCTCCAGCAGAGTACGGCCGAACAGCTCCGGATGATCATGGGTCTGCGCGAACCAGCCGGGTCGTACCCGCGCTCCGAGTTTCGCCTTGCCCGTATGCCGGACTGGGGCGATGTCAACCTCGCTGACGGGCTGATGCTCGCGATCAGGATCGGAGCCGCCACAGGCCAGCAGACGAAGGAAATGTGACTTACCCGAGCCATTCGATCCCAGCACGGCAACGCGGTCACCGAACCAGATTTCAGCGTCGAATGGCCGCATCAGGCCAGTCAGTTCGAGATTGTCGATCATGACGGCACGTTTGCCGGTACGCCCCCCACTCAGGCGCATCGACACTCTTTGCTCAAGCGGTACCGCCTGAGGCGGCCCGGCCTCCTCGAACTTGGCAAGCCGAGTCTGAGCGGCCTGATAGCGCGAGGCCATTCCCGAGTTGTACGTGGCCTTGTTCTTGTACAGCAGCACGAGCTCTCGCAGCTTCTGATGCTCCTCGTCCCAACGCCGCCGCAGCTCTTCCAGACGAGCGAATCGATCTTGCCGGGCAGCTGCCAGGGTCTCGAATCCGGATCCATGAATCCAGACCGAATTGCCCGAAGCGCCAAGCTCGACAACTGCGATCGTCTTCGCCGTTTGCGCCAGGAGCTCACGGTCGTGGCTGACGACCAGCACCGATTTTTGAGTGGTTTGGAGCTGATTTTCCAGCCAGCGCTTGGCGGGCACATCCAAGAAGTTGTCCGGTTCGTCCAGGAGGAGCACCTCCTCAGGACCACGCAGCAAGGCCTCCAGGGCAAGCCGCTTCTGCTCTCCTCCGGACAGGGTGCTGAGGTCACGCCACTTTGCGTGGTCATAGCTCACGCCAAGAGCTTCGGTACAGCATGCGTCAAAGAGCACTTCAGCTTCGTACCCACCCGCATCCGCGTAGTCGGACAAAGCATGCGCGTAGCGCAGCTGGCCCGGCTCACTGTCGTCTTCCATCAACTGAAGTTCCAGCCGATCGAGTTCAGTCACAGCTCGGCGGAGCGCCGGTGAGGAGAGGGAGAACAGCAGATCGCGCACCGACGATGCGTCTCGGATGCTTCCGATGAATTGCCGCATCACTCCGAGGCCCCCGCTTCGCGAGACCGAACCGGTGGTTGGCGTCAGGTCCCCGGCGACGATCTTGAGCAAGGTGGTCTTGCCCGCACCGTTCGGTCCAACCAAGGCGACGACGGAACCCTCACCCACGCGGAACGACACGTCGTCGAGCAGCACTCGCCCGTCGGGCAGGTGATACCCGATGCCGGAAAGTTCGACGTGCCCCATGGTCGGCCATGCTAGGCGCGACCTGGGCGCACCGCGATCTCATATTCCCGCATGCGCCCTTGGATTGTCGATGGGCAACACCCCGTACATGCGCCTCTGAGCTTGTCGAAGGGCAAATCGCCTGCATGCGCCCTGAGCTTGTCGAAGGGCAAAGCTCAGCCCACAATTCATCGCTGGGGAGGTCTTCGCGCCGATCAGGCGGCGAGGAGCATGGCCAGCGCAGCAGTGTCGGCGTTGACCTGGGGATCAATGCCCACCTTGCTGATCAGCTGCGTCACCGTGCCGTCGACGTCCGCCTCAACCCAGGCGGCACGATGGTCCAGGCCGAGGTGCGGCAGACCCGGCAGGAAGACACAACCTGAAGCGACGTTGTATTCCGGAATGCTCGCCAACGTGCTGGACGGCGGGTGCAGCACGATCAACCCTGGCGGCTGTTGCCCAGCGAAGTGTCCGGGACGAAGAGGATGCTCACCCAGCAACTGCCCTTCAGCCACGACGAGGCCGATAGCACCAGGATGGGGCTGCTCGGGCAGATCCTCGCGTACGCGGAAGACGGTGCTACTCGGTAGCAGTCCAGGAACAGCAGCCATCTGCACGGCAAGAACCAGGAATCTGGCCCACTCGACCGTGTCGTTTGGCCAACGACCGAGCAGCATGAAGCCGTAGAGGGAGCCGTCGGCTTGCAGCGGTGCAACCTCGATCGACGTTGGCCGAAAGCCATCCATGATGACCTCCCAACTCACTGCCCGGGTGCAGTGCCTCAGGTGGTACGTCGTTGATCACCAGCCGAACTTGGCTCAATCGTCCCCATGGAACAGTTAGCAGACAAGAGGGTAGGAGTGCTAACGAGCTGCGAGCGCCAGGAAATCGCTCGGCGAGCACCTCTCAAACAGGCGAGCTGCGAGCATCGGGAAATCCGGAGCGGAGGCGCTTTTCCTCTGCGAGCAACGACGACGACGACGGTGGATTCTCGATGTTCGCGCCGCCGATCTGCAGGAGGAGATCGCGGAACAACGCTTTCCGTTCCGTCAGCTCCGACGAAGACGGCTGCCACCCAGCGAACATCGCTGCGAGCGGTAGCGAGCAATCAAACAGAGCGCGATTGCGCGAGCAGCTCAAATAGGAGGTATCACTTCGTGATCGTGATCGGCGCCAGCGGGAGTCGCAGCTCCGCGCGCGTCTGCCATGGCGGTCTGGCTGCAGTGAGTGCGACAGTACCGCCCGCCCGGGTGACGAGCTCACGAACGATGGCCAGTCCGAGGCCTGTACCGCCCGAGCTGCGCCCGCGCGAATCATCAAGCCTGGTGAAGCGCTCGAAGACACGCTCGCGGTCTGCCGGCTGAACGCCTGCTCCGTCGTCGCTGACGCTGATCACAGCCTGATCATGATCAACGGAGGTGGTCACATCGACCCGCGTTTTCGCATGGCGCACAGCGTTGTCAAGCAGGTTGCTGATCGCTCGACGCAGCTCTTCGGCGGCACACATGATGATCACAGGTTCGTCGGCCCGCAACGTCACCGGAACCCGAGCGTGTCGGTATGTCATGGTCAGCTCCGATACAAGATCACGGGCATCGACCGCGGCCAGTCGGGCCGGCGGTCTGGTGTCGGCATCGGCGCGTGCGAGCAGCAGCAAGTCTTCGACCAGTCCTGCCAATCGCTTGACGTCCACCATGAGATCAGCAGGCAGCGTTCCGCCCTCGCCGAGCCGCTGGGCAACCTCCAGCTGTGCCTGAATGCTGGCCAACGGGCTGCGCAGCTCGTGGGCTGCGTCGGCGACAAACCCGCGTTGGCGTTCCTGAGTTTCAGCCAGCCGGTCGAGCATCTCGTTGAGGGTGATAGCGAGCGCGCGGATTTCGTCTGCCGCAGGTGGCACTGGGAGCCGTTCGCGCTCGGCAGGCCCGCCGATCCGGCGCGTTCTGCTGATTTGCTCTGCTCCGGCGCGCAGCTGTTCCACGGGCCGCAGCGTCCACCCGATCACCCGCCAGGCGATTACGGCAAGAGCGCCGAGCAGCAGCGGAAACGTGACGAGCAATGCGTTCCGCAGCGCCGTACGCGCCGCAAGCACATCCCCGTACGGCAGCCCGACGATGACGCTGACTGGAGCCGAAGCCGGTCCGGTCTGGACGGCGCGGACCCGCAGCGGCTCCGACATGCCGAGCCGAGCTCCGTCCAGCACAACTGCCTCTCCGCCGAGCGCCGTCGTGAGCTCGGTGGACCGGAGCAGCGGGGTCAAACGGTCGGCCGTTACGGAGCCGCCAATGACTCGCTGCTGGGAGTCGACCACCTGTACGACCTGAGCACCAGAGACCGGAATAGGGCTGGGCAGCTTGTTCTCGTTGACCATCGCGGCTACCTCTTCCGCGCTAGCCAACGCCTCGTTGTCCAGTGTGCGGTTCACCGAATAGGTCAGCGCACCGAAGAACGCCAGGCCGCCCATGATCAACGCCGTACCGACTCCGACGAGTCCGATGATCATGAGCCGAGCCCGCAGGCTCAAGGTCCAGAATCGCTTCACTGGCAGATCTTCTGGCTTACGCCGCTAGCCGGTAGCCGACGCCGCGTACGGTGATCAACCGATCGTTGCCGATCTTGCGCCGCAGATAGCCGACGTAGACCTCGACGGCGTTGGGGGCGACGTCGGCTGCATTGGCCCACACGTGATCCAGCAGTTCGGCCTTGCCGACTACTCGGCCGACATTACGGATCAGATACTCCAGCAGCACGAACTCCCGTGGCGTCAGGTTCGCGGGCGCTCCGTCCACCCAGACTTCGCGACTCGCCGGATCAAGCTGCACATCCCCGGCGCTGAGGACCACTGGCCGCGCTCCAGCGCCGCGTCGGAGCAGTGCTCTGATCCGCGCCAGCAAGACGACGAAGGAGAAGGGTTTGGTCAGGTAGTCATCGGCGCCGTCATCCAGCGCGTCAGCCTGGTCGTACTCCCCGTCCTTGGCAGACAGCATCAGCACCGGAACCCAGTTACTACGAGCGCGGAGCCGGCGTACCACCTCATATCCCGACAACCCGGGCAACATCACATCGAGCACAATGGCGTCGAAGTCGCCGTGTTGGGCGAGCTGCAAGCCTGCGGTCCCATCAGTAGCACTTTCCACGACGAATCCCTCGGCAGCGAGACCACGACGCAGCGCAGCGACCATCCGCTCCTCATCGTCGACCAGCAGTATCCGCACACGCCAAGTATCGGCTGGGAGCGAGGGCTAACCTGCGGAGCAATCAACCCCGGATCGCGCGCCGCCGTGCTAAGGAGGAGCGAGGGGACATGCTTTTCGTCCCGGAGCGACGACGAAGTAGGCGGATGGCACGCGCGATCCGCGCGGAGCGAGCTTGGCGAGCGACCCAGTCAAACACAGCGTTCTCACAGTGAGCAACGGCAACAATTGGCACATGCGGATCTTCGATTCCAAACGAGCGATGCGCCTACTGGCGCCGCTGGCCTTCGTGCTCGTCGTTGGGGGAACTGGCCTAGTCGCCGCCACTGCGAGTGCAGATAATAAGTTGCCCACTCGTACACCCGAGGAATTGCTGGTCGACGTCCAGCAGGCCAAGATCGACGGCTTGTCGGGAACCGTCGTCGAACGCGCCGATCTCGGCATCCCTGCCATTCCCGGCGCAAATGGCCAGGACGACCCAGAGCTGACATCTCTCGTTTCGGGCACCCATACTCTTCGGGTGCGCTATTCCTCGCCGGACAAGGCCCGATTGGCCATCCTCGGCACCTACAGCGAATACGACATCATCCGGAACGGGAAAGACGTCTGGACCTGGTCCAGCAAGGACAATGCCGCGACTCATCGCACACTGACCGCCGATCAGGCGGCGGAGCCGGGCGCGACACCGTCGGGTACGCCGAGAACGCCCGAAGAGGCGGCCCAGAGGGTGCTGAAGGCGCTCGAGCCGACCACGACCGTGACAACCGACAGTGCGGTCGAGGTTGCCGGACGCCCGGCGTACGAGCTGGTCCTGGATCCGAATGACTCCGGCACCCTGATCAGCCAAGTGCGACTCGCCGTCGACGGTGACACCAAGCTGCCGCTCCGAGTTCAGGTGTTCGGGCCCGACAACAAGATCGTTTTCGAGGTTGGCTACACCTCGGTGGACTTCACTCGGCCCGATGACGCCGAGTTCGTCTTCAACCCGCCACCAGGGGCCAAGGTGACCGAGGTGCCACCGGGTGATCGAGCTACCCGCAGCCCGCAAGATCGTCAGCGCGCTGAAGCCGCGAAGAACGCGACGAAGGTCGTCGGAACCGGCTGGACCGCGGTCACCATTCGCAAGATCGGTGATACCTCTAACACCAAGAATGATCAACAACTCAAGGCGTTCCGCGACAAACTGCAGCCGGTAAGCGGCTCATGGGGTTCGGGTCGACTACTCGCTGGTACCGCATTCTCGGCGGTGTGGACCGACGACGGTCGGCTAGCAGTCGGCGCCGTACGCCCCGACGTTATCTATCAGGCCCTCAACAAGTGACATCAGCCCCCGCCGAGACAGCGCCCGTTGTCACCAGCGGTCTGACCAAGCAGTTTCGGCGCCAGATTGCCGTCGATCGCATCGATCTGGAGGTTCCAGGCGGTGCGGTCTACGGCTTCCTGGGCCCCAACGGCTCCGGCAAAACCACCACAATCCGGATGCTCTTGGGCCTGATCTCGCCCACGGCGGGGGCGATCACCCTGCTGGGCACGCCAATGCCCGCCGCAAGTCGGAGCGTGCTCCGACGCGTCGGTTCGCTGGTGGAAGGTCCGGCCTTTCATCCCTATCTCTCCGGGCGCGCCAACCTCGCCAGGCTCGATGCGGCTGACCGCTTCAGCGACCCCCGCACGTCACGCATGCGGATCGATACCGCCCTCGAGCGGGTGGGCCTACTCGCAGCTGCAGAGAAGCGCTATCGGGCGTACTCGCTCGGCATGCGCCAGCGATTGGCTATCGCAAACTCGCTGCTGATGCCCCGCGATCTGCTGGTGCTGGACGAACCCACCAATGGGCTCGATCCGCAGGGCACTCGAGAGGTTCGGCATCTCATCGGAGAGCTAGCCCGCGACGGCGCCACGGTACTGGTGTCGACCCATCTGCTCGCTGAGGTCGAGCAGATCTGCAGCCACGTCGGGGTGATGTATGAGGGCAGGCTGGTGGCCCAGGGGCCACTGGGCGAGCTGCGAGCCGGCTCGGCACAGACCGTGCGGGTCGACACCGATCGCACCGACGACGCGGCGCGGGTGCTGAACGAGCTTGGTCTGCGCGACGTATCGATCTCACCCGGCTATGTCACCGCAGCATTGGGTGACGTAGCGGTCGAAAAGATCGTGCCCAATCTGGTCAATGCGTGTGTGCCGGTGCTCGGGTTCGCCGTGCTGCAGCCCAGCCTGGAAGATGTCTTCGTGTCCTTGACGGGTGAGGGATTCGATGTCAGCGGCTGAGCTCGCAGTAGTAGTCGCCAGCCCGCCACGCGCTCGGCTCTCCACGCGATTCCTCCGGTCCGAACTCAAGATCATCTTTGGTCGTCGGCGCAATATCGCCGGACTCGCGGTGCTTGCGGCGGTTCCGGTGATCTTGGCCATCGCGGTACGTGTCTCATCACCAGGTCAGGGCGACGGTCCCAACTTCATCACCGCAATTGCGGGAAATGGGCTGTTCGTCGCATTTGCCGCGCTGGCCTTGGAACTGCCGCTGTTCTTGCCGCTGGCGGTAAGTGCCATCTCCGGAGATTCAGTCGCAGGCGAGGCAAACCTCGGAACGCTGCGTTACCTCTTGGCAATCCCGGCCGGTCGTACGCGCCTGTTGGTGATCAAGTATGCCGCAATCGTGATCTTCGCTGTGGTGGCGACGCTGCTCGTCGCCACCGTTGGGACCATCATGGGACTCGCGCTGTTCGGGGGCGGCGAGATGACACTGCTCTCCGGTACCCAGACGTCGCTCGCCGACGGGGTATGGCGGCTGGCCTTGACTACGCTCTACCTCGCAGCCCAGTTCTCCGCGCTTGGTGCGATCGGACTGTTCATCTCGACATTGACTGAGCAGCCGCTCGGAGCGACCATCGCCGTCGTTCTGGTGAATGTGTTGATGTTCGTCCTGAACTCGATCTCACAGTTGGGCTGGCTGCACCCGTGGCTGCTGACGCACTGGTGGACCGCGTTCGGCGACCTGCTGCGAGACCCGATCGCCACCGAGTCGATTCAACGCGGACTGATCACCGCCCTGATCTACGCTGGCACCTTCTGGCTCGCTGCCTGGGCGAGGCTGACAACGAAGGACATCTCGAGCTAGCCACTATATTGGCCAAGATCATGACTGGTTCGGCTGCTGAGCTCGACGATGCTCGGGTACGACGGGAGGTGGTCTCGTTCGTACGGCGCAGCAACCGCATGCGCTCCAACCAGCGTCGCGCATGGGA
>DASVEX010000215.1:0-13652 GCA_036380335.1 Propionibacteriaceae bacterium
CCTGGATTGGATCCTCGGCGGTCTTACTGATCTTGAAAATATGACTCTGCTCTGCAGATACCACCACACCCATTTCCTGCAGAAAGGCTGGACCTGCCGCATCAACCCCGACGGGCTCCCCGAATGGATCCCACCCCAATGGATCGACCAAAATCAACACCCCCACATCAACACCCGCATCCAACGCATCCACGACCAACGCCAACTCGACCGCCGCCACCGACGACGGCAGCAAACCGCTGCAGCATGACACGCTGACGTCGGTCCGTAGATTTCCAGCGCGCATAGGGTGAACCCCCCTCACCCGAAACAGCCTCGACGACCCGTCAGGCGTAACAGCGACTCCGCTCGGTGAGGTGCCGATCCACTCCAGATGGGTCTCGCTCAACCGCCCCTTTTCCCAGTACCGTGATGCCCAAGGTCAATAGCTGGCTTGCGCGATTCATCTGTATTAGGACGGCCTGGACAAATCTTGCGGCGAAAGCGGGGGCTCCAAAGGCCTCGCTCGTCAACCGAAGATCACGGCCTCGGCGTGATCAGGCTTGATCAACAAGACGATCCGGTCAGTACGCAGCGGATAGGGCTGACCGGTGTACTTCTGCGATATCCGGTCGATGATCTCCCAGCCCCGGTCGCCATCGATCCGCTCCACAACCCGGCCGCGGATCAGCACCGACGCGTACGGTTGATCAACATCGATGAGCGAGATCGCCACCCGAGGGTCACGCTCGGTATTGCGCGCTTTCCGCGAACCGGGCCCAGTGAGAATCGCGACATCCTCTCCCTCGCGGGCGATCCAGACAGGTACGGTGTGCGGTGCACCGTCCGGCAGCAGGGTGGCCACGTGTGCGTAGTTCGGGCGGTCCAGCAGCCGTTTGACGTCGGCGTTCAGCTCAGTCATCGGATCTCCTGATAAATGCGGGAATACCGGTGCGGTAGTACCGATGCATGACCTTAGACGCCCTGCCTCCTGGCGTAACGGCCCGCTGCCAGGCCATGCGCCTCGTCGACGAGATCTCGTAGCCGGGCGCTGGTTTGATCACCCGGGTTCAGGATGGAGACCCAGCCTTGGGACGCATAGAGCGGATGCGGGAGGAGTACGTCGGCCGCTCCATAGTCGAACTCGGCTCGATGAGCAGATTGGGTCGCCGGCGGATAGCCCAACAGCCGCTCGAAACCGCTCCGACCGATCGCGATGTTGACGCGGAAGATGCCGTCGCGATCAAGGTGAGATTCGGTGTCCCAACCTGCATAGTCGTGGATGACGAGCGTGGTAAACGGAAGTCGCTGATTCTCCGGCAGATTGTCCTCGGGGTCATAGAAAAAGAACGTGTCACCCCAGGCTGCGGCAGGCGCGCCGCTCTCCTCACTCGCGGTCAGGGCCACAACTCCGGAGAGGCCGCTGACGTATTCGATGATCTCTGTCTCAGTCACGCTGCCATGGTAGGAGTTGATCATGCACCTCGAGATCGCCTGCGACGAGTCAGGCTTCTCGGGCGGCAATCTGGTCGGCCGTGGGCATAGTCCGGTGTTCGCCCACGCCAGCATTCGTATCGATTCAGATGCCGCGAGCCAACTGGTCCAGCAGCTGCGACATGAGATCGGTGCCCGCGGAGTAGGCGAGTACAAGTCTGCCGAGATCTTGCGGCCACGTCGTCGACCCATCGTGCTGTGGCTGCTCGGAGCCAGCAGTCCTATACACGGCAACGCGCACGTTCATCTCACCGACACCCGGTTCTTTGTCCTTGCGCGTTTGGTCGATGTGCTGCTCGGCGGTCAGCCAGTACGTGGTATCGCCTGCCCAGGCCGCAACCGCCGCACCCGACCGATGGCGCTCGCCCTCTACAGGTCCGGCGAGCAGAGCTATGGACCATCACGCTGGCAGGAATTCCTCACGCTGTCCGCCAACCTCTTCCGGATCAACAACAGGTGGCTACCGAAGGCCCCCATCGAGACCTTCTATACGGCGGTCGACAGCATGGCTCGAACGCGAGCCCTGACCGATGTCAGGCAGGTGATGGACCAGTTGCGAAGGACTCGGCCAATCGCCGAGGCAACGAGGGCTGAGCACCTGCAGAATCCCAAGCTGACTCCTCTCATGGAGCCGCTATTGCCGGCGCTCAGCCGTGCCGTCCGGCATTGGGGATCACGTGCGCACACTCTGTCCGTCGTACACGACGAGCAGTCGGCGTTAACCCCAGAACGCGTCGCCGACATTGCGAGCGCCTTCGCCGCAGAGCAGCCGGGACACGGGCTTGCTGAGGTCCGGCTCGTTGATTCCAGCCGTGAGCCCCAGGTACAGGTCGCCGATTTCGTCGCCGGCATCGCACGCCGGCTCGGCAGTGACGTGCTCAAGGGTCGCGCAGATGGGCAGCTCACCGCTCTGCTGAGCCCTATCGTTGATCATGAATCAGTCTGGGTCGATCGGGCGAGATCTGGTTTCTGACAGAGAGGCGACGAGATGCACTGGGTTCCGTGAACAGTGTGATCAATGCAATACACTGCAGCGGAATAGCTCCGCCCTCGCTTCGTTCTACATAGCGTGACTATGGGTTCCACAGCCGCTCATCTGCCAACAGTCTTCACCACCCGGTGGTGCGGCTACTGCGTACGGTTGAAGTCCCAATTGAATCGTGCCGGAATCGACTTCCACGAGATCGACATTGAAGATCATTCCGATGGTGCCGCGATCGTCGCTCAGGTCAACAATGGTGATCTGACCGTGCCAACCGTTCTTTTCAGCGACGGATCTGCGCTGACCAATCCCTCGGCAGCACAAGTCGGCAGCCGACTGCGTTAGCTCAGCTGATCTTGGTCGCCCGCTAAGTCTCTGCTATCTCGAGTCAGTCTCCGTCGTTCTCGACAGGTAGCGGCCGCGGCTGAACCGGACTGCTGACCACAATCGAGGTTACGGTCTGCCCGTAGATCAGGAATTGATCAAGCAGGGTTTCGAGCTCCTGTACTGCTGGGGCATGAACCTTGATCAGAAAACAATCTTCGCCCGTGATCCGATGGCACTCGGTGACCTGTGGCAGCGATCGAGCCAGCTCGGCGACCTTGGAGAGCTGACCAGCGGCTGGCCGGATACGCGCGAATGCGGTGACGGGTAAGCCGAGAGCCGCAGGATCGACTTCCAGCCGGTAGCCGGTAATCACCCCCGCGCGTTCCAGACGCTGCACCCGCTCGGTGACCGCCGGAGCGCTCATCTTGACCCGGCGGGCCAGGGCCGACATGGCCATGCGTGGCTCGCGGCTCAGCTCTGCCAACAGGCGACGATTGACCTCGTCGAGCAGACCGTTGTTCGCAGCACCCCAGGTTGATGGGTGGATTGAGTTGGATTCTTTAGGCAATCGGATCCACTCACCTTCAAATCGCTATGTACGTACGCGGTATTGCTGATGAGCATAGTCCCGTGACGTCATCCGACGCCGAACGCGGCGCAGCTGCGCTCGGCGGCTCGCAGCTTCTCGCGGCACACGATCGCCCGCCCGGCGGCCGACTCAGTGTCACTGGACAACGGATCGCGGCATTGCCGCCGGCGTCGTTCTTCGTGATCAGTGCGATCTTCCACTACCTTGGCCCGTCGTTTGCGGTACTGCTCTTCGCGCACGTCAGCGTCCTCGGCGTCGCCTGGCTGCGGATCGCCAGCGCCGCGGTGGTATTCGCGTTGTGGCGCCGGCCATGGCGGCTGGTGCGCCGGCTCACCCGCCGGCAGCGGTGGGTGCTCCTCGCTCTCGGCGTTGTGCTGGCTGCGATGAATTCCTTGTTCTACTTGGCGATCGACCGCCTGCCGCTGTCGACGGTGGGGGCCATCGAGTTCCTCGGGATTGTGATCTTGGCGGCCGTTGGCACGCGCACTCGGCGTAATGTTCTAGCCCTGGTGCTGGCAGTGGGTGGAGTAGCTGCGCTGACTGACATACGCATCGTCAATGAGCCGCTCGGGTTCGTGTTCGCCTTCGCGAACTGCGCCCTCTTCATGCTTTATGTGATCTTGGGCCACCGGATCGCCAATACCAAGATCGGCAATACCAAGATCGCCGGCACCGAGATCGCCGGCCCGGGCAATCGGACCGCGAGCGGCGCATTGAGCGGCATCGACCAACTCGGAGCAGCGATGCTGGTCGCAGCCGTGGTGGCCACGCCGTTCGGCATCGGCGCTGCCGCGCCAGTGTTCGTTTACCCAGCCTGGCTGTTGTGGGGCATTGTGGTGGGTCTCTGCTCGTCGGTCATCCCCTATGTCACCGATCAGCTGGCGATGGCCCGGCTACCACGCGCGACGTTCGCGCTGATGCTGGCCATCTTGCCCGCAACGGCTACGGTGATCGGTCTCCTCGTCCTCGGCCAAGTCCCTACCCCGCAAGATCTGCTGGGCATCGCCCTGGTGATCGGCGGCGTCGCCCTGCATCAAGATCGCGACGAGTCCTGATGCGCTGGTGCGTTGCGCGCCAGCCGTCCTGAGATGGCTGGCCTGTGTTTGATATCGATCTCGATTCCGCCAACGAATCGGCCATTGAACGCTATTTCACTCAATTGAGCTGTATAGTGATCAATTGAACGGTATACCACTCAACGCTGAGGATAAGAGATGGATCTAAAGAATCCAATCCAGTCGGTTATCCCGAGCGCTCATGGAGCCGTCCTCGGTGTCCTCGCCCGAACAAACGAACCGCTGAGTGGCCGTCGCGTCGCCGAACTGACTACACCTAAGTTCGCCCAGACCCAGGTAAACCAGGTGCTCCGGAAACTGGCCGCATCCGGCATTGTCTTGCTGGAGAACCGGCCTCCCTCCAATCTCTATCGGCTCAACCATGATCACGTGGCGGCCGAAGGCATCTTGGCCCTGGCCCGCATATGGACCACCTTGGTGGCGCGTATTCGAGCCGAGCTCAACGACTGGTCCATGCCGCCACAGGCTGCTTGGTTGTTCGGCTCGGCAGCGCGAGGAGATGCGACAGCGCACAGCGACATCGACATGCTTTTGGTTGTGCCTGACGGCGGCCTAGAGACCGAGGCAATTGCTGAGGTCTGGGACCGCCAGACCGAAGCCCTGACAGAGCACATCAAGGCATGGTCAGGCAATGCATGCGAGGTGCTTGAGGTGACCAGATCGGAGCTGGCCGCCGCCGTCGAACGAGATGATCGTCTCGTGCACGATCTTCGCGGACAGGCCGTGTTGCTGGCCGGCGACGATCCTCGGGCTCTGCTGCGCAAACAGGCCCTGCGGTGACGGCGTTGGAGCAGGCTCGGCTGCACCTTTCCAAAGCGGAGGAATTTCTTCAGGCCGCGGAGACGAACCTGGATCAGAAGCTCTACAACGCCGCGACGTCCGATGCGATCATTTCAGCGATCAACGCCAAGGACGCTATCTGCCTCGCGCTGACTGGGCACACGAGCAAGAGTGACAATCACGCAGAGGCCGTGCCAGAGCTCAAGCGCGCTGGTCCTGCGGGCGCCGACCTGTCTACAACTCTGAACCGGTTGCTGAAGCTCAAAACAAGGTCTCAATATGCGCCGATGTCTATCGCACCCTCTCATGCCGATAAGGGCGTGGCGTGGGCACAGCGAATGCTCTCAGGAGCTCGCGATGTCGTTGCCGGCCACTGACACTCGCCTTGTCACAACCCAGCGCCCAACTACGCGCTCCCTGTGTCAGAATCGCCCGCAATCTCAGATTGATCAGGTCGCCGGCCTGGACCGGCGAGTAGCACCGATGGCGACGGAGGTATCCCGATGGGCGGCAACGTCAATTTCTCCCTGAGCGGCGAGGTGGCGCTGGTAACCGGGGCTGCGAGCGGGATCGGAAGGGCGATTGCTGAAGCGATCGCCGCCAGCGGTGCTGCGGTCGGGCTGGTTGATGTGGCCGAGCAAGCCAGCCAAGACACGGCCAGTGCGATTTCCGACGCCGGCGGTCGCGCACTTCCGATCGCGGCGGACGTGACTGACCTTGATCAACTTCGCGTTGCGGTCGATGCCACCGAGGCCGCGTTCGGGCCGCTGACGCTAGCCGTCAACTCGGCGGGAATCGCCAGCGCCGCGACCGCGGAAACGATGCCGGTGGAGCAGTGGCAAAGGATGTACGACGTCAATGTCACGGGGATCTTCTTGAGCTGCCAAGCAGAAGCCGCGGCGATGCTGCGTCACGGCCGCGGCTCGATCGTCAACATCAGCTCCATGTCGGGAACCATCGTCAATCGAGGGATCCCGCAGGTGCATTACAACAGCGCTAAGGCAGCGGTAAGCCACCTGACGCGTTCGCTGGCAGTCGAGTGGATTGATCGCGGCGTACGAGTGAACGCCGTCAGCCCCGGCTATACCGCAACGCCCATGACCACCCGGCCCGAGATGGTCCACCTTGTCGAGCAGCTCTCCCGAGAGATACCCATTGGCCGCTACGCCGATCCGGTGGAGATTGCCGGGCCGGTGGTGTTCCTTCTTTCGCCGGCAGCAAGCTACTGCACCGGAGTCGACCTGCTGGTCGATGGTGGTTTCTGCTGCTGGTGACCGAAGTGGCTGCACAGGCACGGTCTGGCCGCGAAAAGCTCGTGACCTGCTCGAAAGGCGCGGAGTAGCGTTCAGCGTGTGGCGCTAAGCCCGTCTGACATCGAACGGACCAACCCGGCGGGTTGGCCGGAAGTCGCGTTCGAACTGTTTCACCGGGCGATCACGGTGGAGTGCACCAGCCTCACCCGAGCGGGCTTGCCGATCATGGTTCCCCTCACTCCTTTCCTCGGTGAGGACCAGCTGAGCGTGGATGTATCGACTGGGCTCACGTATCCGGCCAAAGCTGAGCGAGCACGCCGAAATCCCAAGGTTTGCCTGCTGTTCAGTGACGCGGTGGGCTCGGGCCTGACCAATCCTCCGATTGTCCTGGTTCAGGGATTGGCCACCGTCCGAGACGCCGAGATCCAGGCCAACACCGACCGTTACGTCCGCTTGGCACTTGCCAAGCTGCCGGCGGCGTACGCGGGCCTACCGCGATTCGTACTGCGCCGGTTCACTGCCTACTTTGCCCGGATCTGGATCCAGGTAACACCAACCCGCATCTGGTGGTGGGAATCCCGATCACTCGACAGCGAACCGCATCAGTGGACTGCGCCAGCAACCACCACGGTGCCGGCTTCCGATCCGGCGCCGGCTGGCAAGCAGCCGGCCGCATGGCTCGCGCCACCTGCCGATTGGCGCGAATTAGCGCGACATGCGATGGACCAGCTGGAACAGCGAGATCTGGCGTGGGTGGGTTCGGACGGCTTTCCGCTCAGCGTGCCGGTGCTTGATGTGGAGCGGGTCGCGGACACCCTACGGCTGCGCCTCGGCCACCACGTACCGGCGAATCCCGACGGTGCTGCGTGCTTGACCTTTCACGCACATGCGGAGACCTTCACCGGGCAGGAAAACCATACGTTCCTGGGCACCGTTCAGCGCGAGGAAGACCACTACGTGTTTGCCGTGCAGCGGGCTTTGGCGGGCTTCAGCCTGGCTGGAAACAGGGTGAGCCGCAGCGTCCACTTTCTTCGCAACATCCGCCGCTTGACGCCACGTGTGGCATCGGAGGCGGGGCGGCGCGGTCAGCCGGTACCCACGGTTCATGTGCCTTAGGCTTAGTGATCTTTCGCGAAACAAGCTTCTCATGCAATCCGACGACGACCTGCGTCCACTCTTACGGCGGCATCTCAGTGCGGCCGTACAAGATCGTGACCGCATCGCCGTGGCGGCCCTGCGGGAGGCGATTGCTGCGCTAGACAACGCCGAAGCGATTCCGCCCGACGGGGACCTCAAGGCTGAGGCTGGGGAGTACGTCGCAGGCGGCGTCGTTGGTGTTGGCGCGGCCGAGGCCGAGCGTCGGATTCTCGATGCCGACTCGCAGCGCGCAGTCGTGAGAGCGGAAATCGAGGCACGGCTGGCCGCGGCCGTCACGTACGACGAGCACGGGCAGAGCACTCGCAGCGCCGACCTTCGATTGGGCGCTGAGGTCCTGCTTGCGGCACTAGACGCCATGGGAGGCGAGCCATGAGACGGAGCGCGGTGAGTAGCTCGTCGGCATGATGGAGTCGATCATGGTAGCTGGCCGCTGCCTCCGCCCGACCCGGTTTTCGATACCCCCAAAGTGGGGGGACCAATACCAGCCTGACGCTATAATCCATAACTTGAGAAATCCTATGCGCGCATATAATATGTGCGCATGATAAACACCTACAGCTTTACGCACAGCGTTGAGACCGATGTCTCGCCGGAGGCAATCTGGACTCTGTATGAAGATGTCACCAGCTGGCCTCGCTGGGACGCTCAAGCCGAGCTGATCACCCGTAATGGCCCGTTCGAAGCAGGCGTCACAGGCACGATGAAGTTCGTCGGCCAGGACCCGTTGCCCTACCGGCTGGCGAGAGTGGAGCCACCGCACATTTTCGTCGACGAGACACCTGTCGGCGCACTCGTCGTCCGGGTCAGCCACCTGCTCACGCCGTTGCCAGACGGACGCTTGAGGATCGACTACTCGGCTGAGATCGACGGTCCCGAAGATCAAGCACAGCAAGTGGGGCCGATGATCACCGCCGACTTCCCGGGGACGATGGCGTCACTGATCGCCCTGGCCAAGGAGCGCTCGTCATAGCGACCCGTCCGCGCTCCCGGTTCGAGGCGGCGGAGCAGAGCCCGGGCCTGTTGTTGTGGCGCGTCACTCTGTCGTGGCAGCGACGGATTCGCTCGGTGCTGGAGCCGTACGAGTTGACGCACGTCCAGTTCGTGCTGCTCACTTCGCTCTGGTGGCTGGCCGACCACGAGGATCACCCGCCTACTCAGGCTCGGCTCGCCCAGCATGCCGGAACGGATCCGATGATGACCAGTCAGGTAACGCGCAGGCTAGAAGCGCGCGGCCTGCTGGAACGATCGCTCGACCCGACAGACAGCCGCGCGCGGCGGCTGCAGCTGACGGCGGCCGGCCGAGCCCTGGTGGCTCGAGCGCTTGGGGATGTTGAAGCCGCGGATGAGGATTACTTTGCCGCGTTGGGCCGACAGCGCGATGCATTCGTACGGGCGCTTGGGAAGCTTGAAAAATCTTCCTCTAGATGATCACACCCGGTCAGCCGATTCCGTTCCACCAATTAAGCACCCGGAGTGCCCGCAGGGTGTTCCAGCGGCTCGGCGTACCTACGCCGCCCTCAAGATCGAAGTGGACCTGACCCGGATGGATGCGGTCGAGCGGCCAGCGGCCGTCAGGCTGCCGCTTCGACCGCACGACTTCCACTGCCTCCGCCATCCGCGGATCCGGGTTCGCGCCCGACTTCCGGAAGTAGTCGAGCGCGCGCAACGCGTCGTAGTGCCAGTAGTACGGAAACGCGAACTCGAGATACGCCGGCCGGACGACCCCACCGGTGCTCTTGCGGCGGAACAGGGCGCGCTCGAGCAGGTACTCCTCGCCGCTGCGCCGGGCGGTACGAACTCCCGCGGACTCGCCGGTCGCGCGCTCGAATTCGAGCAAGCCGTCGAGCACATTGATCGTCGTGTCGAATGAGGACCGTACCGATCCGTACTCGACTTCGCAGTTCCAACCGCCGTCATCGAGCCGCTCGGCGAGGACCCGCTGGACGATCGGCTCCACGGACACTCCGAAGTACGCGCCGGTCTCGATCGTCCTGCCGTTGATGCACGGCTCAACCTCGCCGTCGAAGTACCGCTGCCCGGCGTGCTCCCAGCGCCCGTTCTCCGCGACAAGCACAATCGCTCGGCGGGCGGATTCCGACGCCGGATCGAGCCCGAAGAGTTGCAGGGTCTGCAGCGTATGCATCGTGGCCGTCCAGGGCTGGCCTGGTTCACCGCCCATGTAGGAGGCCGGGAAGCAGGCGCCGCCGGCCCAGAGCCCATCCGGATCCTCGAGCGCAAGGAGCCGCGCGCCCCATCCGTCGTGCTCCACTCGGCCTCGCTCGACCGCCGCGTCGTCGGCCGACGCGTTCGTCAGATCCCGCATCACTTGCCAGCGGATAGCGGGATCGCCCTCGAGCAGCCAATCAAGCCCGTTCACCCGTCGCAGATTAGCCCTAGCCACCGACGGACGCTGTCAAGCGTCTGGCGGGCAGGTGGCGGACTGGATGCGTACTCACGCAGCGGTGTGCGTGTCGCATTGACAGCCGTCGAAGATCCAGTGCAGGGTGCCGACTGTCGGCCGCGGCTCAGAGCGGCTCGCGCGAACATCGGGGGAGCTATGAAGCGACGCTTTGTCCTGCTGGTCGTCGGAGCGTGGTGGCATCGGTCGCTCTCACCGCCGCACCCACTGCCTCGGCCAAGCCCAAACCGGAAGCGGGTATCCCACGGTCTATGTGGGCGAGCTAACTCCCGAGCAGCTCAAGCAGCTGTCCGACCTCGGTCTGGACCGTAGCGATATCTCCGCACGCCAAGGGGCCACCAAGAACACCACCTCGGTCGAGGTTGTGCTGCAGCGGCGCCAGGCTGCGAAACTCAACTCCCTCGGGCTGAAGCTGGAGGAGAAAAAGGTCGGCGGCACCACAGTGTCGAAGCGACTCAACAACAAAGCGGCAAGCGGCTACACGGTCTTCCGCTCCTATAGCGAAGACGGCGGTATTCGGGATGAGCTGATAGCGCTCGCCCAGCAATACCCCAAGCTGACCAAACTCGGATCGATCGGCAAGACCGTGAAGGGCCAGAAGATCCTCGCGATCAAGGTCACCAAGAACGCGAGTCAAGTCCAGGATGGAAGTCGACCCTCTGTGCTCTACTCCTCGACGCAGCACGCGCGCGAGTGGATTACGACAGAGATGAACCGCCGGCTCCTGCACTACTACCTCGAGAAGTACGCGACTAATGCGGCTATTCAGCGCGTCGTGGACAAGACCGAACTGTGGTTCGTGCCCGTAGCCAATCCCGACGGCTACGACTCCACCTTTACCGAAGGCAATCGCTTGTGGCGCAAGAACCTGCGCGACAACGACGGTGACGGCGTGATCACTGGGTTGGACGGCGTGGACCCGAACCGCAACTTCCCGTACCGCTGGGGTTATGACAACGAGGGATCATCGCCGTCCTTCGGGAGTGAAACCTACCGCGGCACTGCGCCGGCATCCGAGCCGGAGACCAGGGCGCTCGACGGGTTGATGCGCAAGATCAGGTTCAAGTTCCAGATCAACTACCATTCGGCCGCCGAGCTGCTGCTGTACGGGGTCGGCTGGCAGGTTGCAACACCAACTCCAGACGACCTGCTGTACGAGACCCTCGCGGGGGACGATGCAAAGCCTGCGGTCCCCGGCTACGACCCAGACATCTCGGCAGAGCTGTACACCACCAACGGCGAGACCACCGAACACGCTCACAACCGCTATGGAACGCTCCGTTCACCCCGGAGATGTCCACGTGCGAGACAGCGAGCGCGATCGACCCCAGCGACGCGTTCGACCCGGATGACTGTGAAAGCGTGTTCAACTTCCCGGACTCCGAGGCGCTGATTCAGGCCGAGTTCGAAAAGAACATCCCCTTCGCGGTGGCCATTGCCCGCTCCGCCAAGGATCCAGATGATCCGGTGTCGGTTGTCGGCCGGACCGCCCCGGACTTCCAGGTGGACAGCTTCGACGTCTCGTACGGCGATCCGCAGCCGGTGGCTGTCACCGCGCGCCGCGACCTGCGGAATCTGACCATGCACTATTCGATCAATGGCGGCCGGAATTTCACGGTGCCGGTCAGCGAATGGCGCGGCGGTGAGCGATACGGGAACGAGGGCGATCGCTACTACGCCGAGTTCCGCGGTGTCGTTCGTGGCGCCAACCCTGGCGACAAGGTCAAGGTGTGGTTCACTGGCGACCGGCCGGGCAAGGGGCAGCGTACGAGTGAGTCCTTCACCTACCGGCTGAAAGAGGACACCCGGAACACGGTGCTGGTGGTCGCAAACGAAGACTACGAAGGTGTGAACCCCGACTACCCGGCGTCGGTGACCGCACCCAAGTACGCGGACAGCTACGTCGCCGCCCTCAAAACTGATGGACTCAAGGCATCTGTCTGGGACGTCTCCGGTCAGGGCGTACCGCACCATCTAGGCGTCCTAGGACATTTCAAGGCCATCGTCTGGTATCTCGGCGACAACCGGCTTACGCAGGATCCCGAGGACGAGTTCACCCAGATCGGCAGCCAGCAGGTGCCTGACGCCGCAGTTGCCGAGCGGCAGCAATACCTAACCCTGTCAGTGCGCGATTACCTCAACGAGAAAGGCAAGCTCGTCCACTCGGGTGAGACGGCTGGCTACTTTGGGACGCTGGGCAGCACCGTCGGTGGCATCTATTACGGGCTGGACGGAGCCCCCACCTCGGACTGCGTCGTCACGCAGGACCTTTTCTCGGACTGCCTGTTGCTGGCCGACGACTTCTACCAGTACTACCTCGGCGCGCACTCGCGATCTCCGGTGGACTCGCCGCAGGAATTCCGCGGCGTGGGTGACTTAGGCGGCGCGGCCGCAACCTTCGGCGGACCGGCAGTCAAAGACAATCCACTCGACGAGGCTGGGACGTTCACCGTGACTAGCGATGTGTTGCCAGTCGATCAGTTCCCACAGTTCGCCAGCAAGGACGCAGGTGAATACCGAGGAACCGCGGGCGGAGCGTTCGATCCCGTCGAGGGATCCTGGTACGTCGGCGGAGTGCACATAAACGACTCGTACATGCGGCTCGCGCGGACGATCGACTTGAGCAGCGTGACCTCGACACAAACTCCGCAGCTACAGGCCAAGCTGTCCTTCGACACCGAACCGGGCTACGACAACGTCATTGTCGAAGCTCACACGGTGGGCAAGGACGACTGGACGACGCTGCCGGAGGCCGGCGGGCTGACCAGCACGGATGTGCCAGCTGAATGTGAGGCCGGGTTCCTGCTCGAGGAGCACCCGTTCCTGCTCCACTACCTGACACTGGGTGATGCCTGCACGGCAACCGGCACCAGCGGGGAGTGGAACGCGATGACGGGTAATTCGCACGGCTGGCAGCAGGCGACATTCGACCTCTCGGCCTACGCCGGCCAGCAGGTCGAGGTCTCGATCAGCTATGTCACCGACCCCTCGACCGGTGGGGTGGGCGCGTTCGTCGACGACACCAAGGTGCTGGTCGGCGGAGCTGTCACTGAGAGTGAAGGCTTCGAGACAGGTTTGGGTGCCTGGTCGGTGCTTGGTCCGCCTCCTGGCAGTCCGCCGGGCGGCGGCAACTTCCAAGGGGCGCAGGGGTTGCTCTTCAGCGCTGTGTCCACGGAGGACTCGGTTCTGTTCGGATTCGGCATCGAGCAGATCGAGTCGTCGGCGGAGCGCGCCGCCGTCCTCGGAAAGGCATTGAAGCACCTCTTGCCTTCGACAGCGTGAGGGCTGACCTGGGGTTGACCGCTCAGCCGCGACGCAGCTGTGCGAGCAGCGGAAGCTGGCTGAGCGGGTCGTCATTGGAGTTCCAGTAGACATGCTCGATGCCCAGCTCCGCGGCTTGGTCGAGGTCGGCTGCGACCTGGTCGGGCGAGCCGAGCAGCGGTCCGCGCTCGTCCAGCGGCTCGGTGGTGACGTTGCCGTTCACCTGCAGCAGGATCGGCAGCGTGTCAGGGTCATGCCCAGCAGCACTGGCCGCCGCGCGGAATGTCTCGACGGCCTCGCGGATCGTGTCCCAGTCGAAGATCACCAGGGTGAG
>DASVEX010000216.1:0-2000 GCA_036380335.1 Propionibacteriaceae bacterium
TCGAGTGATCAGAATCGGCTCGAGTGGCTCGCCCTGTTCATCAACACGAGCTGTGACCACACCCACCGCCTCGACTGCGGGCGTGTCCAATCTGGCAAGGTCCCGCAGCAGCTCGTACTCATGCAGAGCTAAATGCTCGATGACTTCCTTGAACGCATAGATCTCCTTGGCAACCCGGACGAAACGTACGACGTGCCGGGAGATGCCACGCGGCAGGGCGACCAGATTCTCCTCCGGCCAATCGGCCAGCGGTGTGCCCCACGGAAGGGTGATCAACTCGGTGTTTGGCCGCGCCGCGAGGAACCTGGGCATGGTCCAATCCTGTCATCACTGGACCGTGCCGCCGTGCGGACGGATTGGCAAAGCTCAGCAAACTGCCGGCCTCCCGCGCGATTTGCAGGAGGCCGGCAGTTCTGATCAGTCGGTGAAGACGCTTTCCGTTGCAGGAGAGATGCGATCCTCGGTTTCCTTGGAGAAGACATGCACGTGCGTCTCATCCACCAGCAGTCGCACGCTTTCGCCTCGGGCTGGCGGCCTGCTGGCGTGGATCCGCGCGACGATCTGCTGAGCGGTGATCAACTCATCCTCGGCGATACCCGACAGAGTGCCGTAGATAAATGCATCGGCGCCCAGCTCCTCGACGACCCCGACATCGATCGGGATGCCCTCGCCGCTCTCGGGATCGTCCGAAACCCGGAAGTTCTCCGGACGGATTCCCAACACGAGGTTCTTCTCGTTTGGTGCCTTGGCAAGGGTTTCGCGCGGAACCGGAACCGTGTAGTCACCCAGGTGCACGCCGTCTTGCTGCACATTGCCCTCGATGAGGTTCATCGCGGGCGAGCCGATGAAGCCGGCGACGAACAGGTTGCGCGGCGAGTCGTACAGGGTGAGTGGGGTGTCGCATTGCTGTAGCAGGCCGAGCTTCATGACCGCCACGCGGTCGCCCATCGTCATGGCCTCGACCTGGTCGTGGGTTACATAGACGGTGGTGACACCGAGTCGGGTCTGCAGCGCCGCAATCTGGGTGCGCGTCGAGACGCGGAGCTTGGCGTCGAGGTTCGACAGCGGCTCGTCCATCAAGAAGACCTGCGGGGAGCGAACGATGGCGCGGCCCATGGCGACGCGCTGACGCTGGCCGCCAGAAAGCGCCTTCGGCTTGCGGTTGAGGAAGTCTTCCAGGCCAAGCAGATGAGCAGCCTCTTGAACGCGCTGCTGACGCTCCGTCTTGGGAACCCCAGCCATCTTCAGTGCAAAGCCCATGTTGTCGCCCACGGTCATATGGGGGTACAGAGCGTAGTTTTGGAAGACCATGGCGATGTCACGATCCTTGGGCGGCAGGTCGGTGACGTCGCGCTCACCAATCCAGATAGCCCCGGCGTTGATCTCCTCCAGGCCCGCGAGCATACGAAGGGAGGTCGACTTCCCGCAGCCGGATGGTCCGACCAAGACCATGAATTCGCCGTCACCGATGTCCAGATTGAGTTTGTCGACGGAGGGTTTGTCTGCTCCCGGATAAACCCGGGTCGCATCCTTGAATGAAACAGTGGCCACGCCACACTTCCTTTCCACGGGCAGGTACGTGCCCGACGATCCGTAGTGGAAATTCACAGCTCGGGGACAGAGACCCCGCGCTGTCAGAACAGTAGCGCAGCAAGCCCTTTCTGGGCAGTGGCTGAATCGCCGGTCGTGCCAGATCGCTCCGCGGATGAGTTGCGAGGTGCAGCTACTAACACTCCACGATGTTGACGGCTAGGCCGCCGCGAGCCGTCTCCTTGTATTTGATCTTCATATCCGCGCCGGTCTGCATCATGGTCTTGATCACCTTGTCGAGGCTCACGGTGTGGCGGCCGTCGCCATGAAGCGCGAGCCGTGCGGCGGTAATCGCCTTCACCGACCCGACGGCATTTCGTTCGATACAGGGGATCTGTACGAGGCCCCCGACCGGATCGCAGGTGAGTCCCAGATGGTGTTCCATGCCGATCTCCGCCGCGTTCTCGACC
>DASVEX010000217.1:0-5952 GCA_036380335.1 Propionibacteriaceae bacterium
GCGCGAGCGGCCAGCGATTCGCGAGTCCGGGCTTACCATAGGGGGCGCGCTGCGGCGCTTCTACGATAGAAGGATCCTGGCGCTAAGCCGAGCCGCATGAGGGGAACATCTCGGCGCTGGAGACCGTGCAGGTAAGTGAAACGACGTAAGGGAGCCCATTTCCGTGGCTTTGATGGATAGGTTGCTGCGCCTAGGCGAGGGCAAGCTTCTCAAGCAGCTTGGCAACGTCGCCAAACAGGTGAATGCGATTGAGGATGACTTCGTCGCGATGAACGACGACGAGCTGCGCGGTCAGACCGACGAGTTTCGAGCCCGCTACGAAAAGGGCGAGACGCTCGAGTCGCTGCTGCCTGAGGCTTTCGCAACCGTACGCGAGGCCAGCCGTCGGGTTCTCGACAAGCGGCACTTCGATGTTCAGGTGATGGGCGGCGTCGCCCTCCACATGGGCAACATCGCCGAGATGAAGACTGGTGAGGGCAAGACGCTGGTAGCGACCATGCCGTCCTACCTCAACGCTCTCAGCAGCCGCGGCGTCCACATCGTGACGGTCAACGACTACCTGGCCAAGCGCGACTCGGAGTGGATGGGACGTATCCATCATTTCCTGGGTCTCGATGTCGGAGCGATCCTTTCGCAGATGACCCCGGCCGATCGCCGCAAGGCTTACCACGCTGATATCACCTACGGCACCAACAACGAGTTCGGCTTCGACTACCTGCGCGACAACATGGCGCTCAGCCTCGAGGACTGTGTCCAGCGCGGGCACAATTACGCGATCGTGGACGAAGTTGACTCGATCTTGATCGACGAAGCGCGTACCCCGCTGATCATCTCCGGACCGGCCGAGGACACGGTCAAGTGGTATCCCGAATTCGCCAAGCTCGTGAACCGGCTGCGCCGCGACGATCACTATGAGGTCGACGAGAAGAAGCGGACCGTGGCGATCAATGAGGCCGGTATTGATGCGGTCGAGGATTGGCTGGGCATCCACAATCTGTACGAGTCCGCGAACACGCCGTTGATCTCCTACCTCAACAACGCCATCAAGGCCAAGGAGCTGTTCAAGCTCGACCGCGACTACGTGGTGATCAACGACGAAGTTCTCATCGTCGACGAACACACCGGGCGGACCTTGATCGGACGTCGCTACAACGAGGGTCTCCATCAGGCCATCGAGGCCAAGGAGGGTGTGCAGATCCGCGAGGAGTATCAGACCCTGGCCACGATCAGCCTGCAGAACTACTTCCGCATGTACGACAAGCTCGCCGGGATGACCGGCACCGCCATGACCGAAGCCAGCGAGTTTCAAAAGATCTATGGCCTTGGCGTGGTACCGATTCCGACGAACATGCCGATGATCCGTGGAGACCAGCGCGACCTGATCTACCGCACCGAAGAGGCAAAGTTCGAGGCAATCGTGACGGATGTGGCCGAGCGATACCAGAAGGGCCAGCCGGTCCTTATCGGTACGGCGTCAGTGGCGAAATCCGAGATCCTCTCCGGGTTGCTCAAGCGCGCGGGGGTCAAGCATGAGGTGCTGAACGCGAAGCAGCACGAGCGGGAAGCCGCGATCATCGCCATGGCCGGCGCCAAGGCCGCGGTGACAGTGGCGACCAATATGGCTGGCCGCGGAACCGACATCATCCTGGGTGGAAACGCCGAATTCCTTGCCGACAAGAAGCTGCACGACTCCGGCATCGACGCGCTGGAGAACTCCGAGGAGTACGAGAAGCTCTACCCGGAGCTGCTGGAAGACCTCGAGAAGGAAACCCAGGTTGGGCACGACGAGGTTGTCGAGCTCGGCGGGCTGTACGTCGTCGGATCAGAACGGCATGAGTCACGCCGAATCGACAACCAGCTTCGTGGTCGGTCCGGGCGCCAGGGCGATCCGGGAGTGAGCCGGTTCTATCTGTCTCTGGGCGATGACCTGATGCGGTTGTTCAAGTCCGACATCGTCGACTGGGTGCTGCAAGCCCTCAAGATGCCGGACGATGTACCCATCGAAAACAAGCGAGTGACAGCCTCAATTGCCAGCGCGCAGAGCCAGGTTGAGGCGCAAAACTTCGAGATCCGCAAGAACCTGCTCAAGTACGACGACGTGATGAATCGCCAGCGTCATGCGATTTACAACGATCGTCGCAAGGTGCTGGAAGGGGCCGACGTCGAGTCGCGGCTGCGGTCCACCGTTGACACCGTGGTTGAGCAATACGTTGTTGGAGCGACCGAAGGATTTGCCGAGGACTGGGACCTCGAACAGCTGTGGATCAATATGAACACGCTCTATCCAGTGTCCTTGGTGCGCTCCGAATTCGAGGAGCGCGACGACCTCGACCGCGAGACGCTCGTCGATGACTTCAAAACCGACGCTCAGGCCGCATACGACCGGCGCGAGGAAGCCCTCGGCGAGGACGTCATGCGAGAGCTGGAGCGACGGGTATTGCTGACCGTTCTCGACCGCAAATGGCGCGAACATCTGTACGAGATGGACTACCTCCGCGAGGGCATCGGCTTACGGGCCATGGCGCAGCGCGATCCGCTGGTGGAATACCAGCGCGAAGGCGGCGACATGTTCCACGTCATGATGGAGGCCTTCATGGAGGAGGTCGTCGGCTTCGTCTTCCACCTCGAGGTCGAGGTTCAGGAAGCACCGATGGTCGGCGTTGTCACCGACTCCGACGGTCAGGCAATTCAGATCGGATCTGATCGGACCGAGACGCCGAGTCGAAACGGTCACGACCGCTCTCAGCTGGTGGAATCTGGGCCAGACCCCGATGGCCCGGGCGTGGCGATGCGTACCGTCGAGGACGAGGAGTTTGAACCGGCGGAGGCGGTCGAGGAACCGGCCGCGAGCCGGCCGCAGGTCAGAGCCAAGGGCTTGGCCGGTCAAACCGAATCTCGCGCGCCGCTCAGTTACTCTGCGCCGGCGGAGGACGGCTCAGTCACAACCGCTCGCAAGACGGCGAGCAAGGAAGACGACCCGTATGCAGGGGTTGGCCGCAACGCGCCATGCCCATGCGGCTCAGGCAAGAAGTTCAAGATGTGCCACGGCCGGCCAGGCGCCGTCTAGCAAGCAGCGCCAGCGACCGTTCCCACTACACTGCCCCTAGTCGTTGAGGTTATCGTCATGCCCATCAACTCATGAACCGCGCGCGCATCATCGCCGTTGCGGCCGCCGCGGTCGTGGTGACCGGTGGCATCGGCGCTGCGGCCGCTCTGAGTAGTCCGGACTCACAGCCGCTCCCAGCCAGCTCCGACTCGGCGAGTTCCGCCGCGCCGACTCCGACGCCGTTCCCGACGACGACACAGACACCGCGTCCTAAGGCCACCGATCCACTGACCGGCGGCAAGGTCAGCAATCACGAGGTGATCGCCACCAAGGTGGAGAACATTGCGGCGGCCCGACCGCAGGTTGGTTTGAGCCTGGCCGACATTACCTTCGTCGAGGAAGTCGAAGGCGCCCAAACTCGCCTGATCGCGATCTATCACACCCGGTTTCCCAAGCGTTTGGGTCCGATCCGGAGTGCCCGCAGCACCGACGTCGAGCTGCTGCCGCTGTTTGGCAAACCAGGGCTGGTCTACTCGGGCGCCAACCGCTCGGTTCAGCACAAGATCGACAACGCCTCGATCGTGCCGATCCCACGGTCCACTCGTGATCATCGTCGAGTGGCACCGCACAACGTCTTCGTCGACCTAGCCGCTATCGCGCGTTCCACGAAGCTGCATCAAGCCACCCCGATTGGCTGGACCTTCGGCGCTGCTGCGCCAGGTGGTTCCCGGGAAAACTCGATCAAGGTGCGCGTCGGACACGACACGTTCGGTTTCAGCTATTCGTCGGGTCGATATACCGTCCGCTGGAACGGAGCACGGTACGCCGATGGTGACAATCGCGCGATCACCAAGACGGACAACGTCGTGATCATGAGGGTGCGCAACCATCCGGACGGCAATCGCGACGTGCTCGGCGCCCCTTCGGTGCAGTCCGACACAGTGGGCAAAGGCAAAGTGACCATTTACCGCGACGGGAAGAAGATCACCGGTCAGTGGAAGCGGACGAAGGCTTCCGGTCCGCTTCGCTTTACCGACAAGTCGGGCGACCAGATCGCTCTCAAGCCGGGTCAGACCTGGGTTGCACTGGCTGGTTAGGCGAGGAGGCAACGCACGTGCACGTGCGCTTCTGACCTAGGGCGGCGGCAGGGTCACTCCGAACCCGGTCATCGCCAGGCGCAGCAGCACCTGCCCCGGCCTGAGCAGGTCAGCGATCTTTGCCGCTGACAGCACTTCAAGCTCATCCAGCCGGGCGTAATAGTCGTCAGCGCCCTCGAGTCGCGCCTGCTGCAGCTCGGCGACATTCAGCCAGACCTTCTGGCGAGCCTCGCGCAGGAAGCGCCGCGAGCTCAGCCGGTTGGCCGGCGTCAGTATGCGGTTCAGCACACTCCGCGGACCGCCGATCGCGTGATCTTCCGCACTCACTCGCCGGGCCAAGATCGCATCGATTCGTTCATGATCACGACGCCGCCGCTGGATCAGCACGGGATCTTCGAAATCCTGATCGGTGATCACCGACAGTGTCGCCTGCGGCAGGTCGTAGTTGATGTGAGCATTCATGCCCAACAGCAAATGGACGATCGTCGGCAGGCACGGGTCGGCCTGGAAGGCCAGCCGCCACGGTCGCGGCACTGGGCGTCCCGCTTGATCATCATCATGCGCCACGATGAAGAGTTCGGCGAAGGCGACATCCCAGCGCACCACCCAGTCCGGATCCTCGAAGTAGGCATCGTCGACGGCCTCGCCAACCGCGTCTGTGGTGCGCTGATAAGTCGTCAGGAAGACGCGGCGATGTATCTGATCCGGTGCCAGCGCATCGATTCGCCGCTGCAGCTGCTCTACAACGTCCTCGATTGTGGCTGCTGGTTCGCCAACGCCACCATCGTGCATGTCGCCAGTCTTCCTTGGCGCGTTCAGATGGGAAAGGATCAGACAGATGGGAAAGGGTCGGGCCATGCCACCCAGCAGGCCGCAATTTGCGTTCGATCCGGTTGCGGTCGGCCGCAGCGAGTGTGCGGCGTGGGTTGCTTACTATCGCCGCGACTGGCCGCGAATGTTGGTCGGCGCGCTTGGCATGGTGCGGCACGGCTTTGGGCTTGGACCGCTAGGAAATCTGAAGGCGGCTTGGCACGTGATGCGCGCAAACCAGGTATGGGCGCCCTATCCAGCTAACGATCCGGTAGCCGCTCGGGAGCACATGGTGAGGTTCTATCGACTGGCCAACAAGGCGGCCCGGCTCACCGTCGATCCACAGATCGCCGCCGAATTGGAGGTCGCGTGGTGGCATGTGCATCGTCAGCAGCAGCATGACGCGCAGTACGACGAGGATGCGCTCGTCGCCAGCCTGATCCGGCTCTATTGCTACCTCTATCAGGCCGGTCCGGACGACGTACGCCGCGCCGCCGAGCTTCGGGTGGAGGCCATGGCCCTGTCCGACGCCTGGGTTGTCGCCGGATGCCACCTCGACGACCCGACTCTCGCCCGCGAGCGGCTGGCGCTCGTCGCCTCCTTTACTGCTTTGCGGGAGGCCAGCGATCGCCAGACCCTGCGAGCCTTGTAGCCGCAGCGCAGCAGGAGCCAGCGAGGGTTTATCCACAGATTCCCTTGGGGGAGGTTACGCGATGCCTGCTGAATCGGTCAGTCTGATCCGCGCGCCCACCTAAGGAGGCTCCGCATGTCAACGATCACCACAGCATCGCGTACGCCTTATGTCCACTGGCTCACCGAAAGCCGGCCGCCGAGCCTGACCTGGGCGCGGCCGTCACTACCCGAGTCGAATCAGCCCCTGCTCGACCTCGTTGATCACGAACAGGATGGCGCCGAGGCTGCGGCGTCTCAGGATCGAGGCGTACGGCTGAGTACGGTCAGGGCGCGCTGGTCGGCGCGGCCTCGGCCCGGGCTCCCGGA
>DASVEX010000218.1:0-16945 GCA_036380335.1 Propionibacteriaceae bacterium
CTGCTTGGTGCCCCAGCCCTGCGAGGGGCGTTGCTGGAACAGGCCAACGGAGTCGCTATCGCCGTAGTCAAGGTTGCGGATGCCTGTTTCCTGATAGGCCGTCGCAAGGGCGATCGAAGCAGCGCGGGCCGGCAGCCCACGGCGTACCGACACGCCTGCGATTATCGACGCGAAGTGGGCCTGGTCGAGGTCCACCACAGTGGATTTGTTGTTGGCCGTCGCAACACATCGTTGTTGGCCCAGGACAGGCTCAGTCAGATTCCGGGAACGGAGCCACCAGAAGGCCCCGACGCCGCCAGCGATCAAAAGGACGAACGCCACAACGAGGCAGCCAAGAGCGCCGGCTGTTCGGGATTGCACATGCACTCAGTTCGCGTGCAGCTCGGCGTTCAATTCAACTCCGCCGCGCTGCCGACGACGCATCTCGACGGCACCCGTCACCGAGTTGCGAATGAACAGCAGGCCGCTCTCACCGGACAAGGTTCGTGCCTTGACTACGTCGCCGCTCGGAAGTGTCACTTTGGTGCCCGCCGTGAGATAAAGGCCGGCCTCGACAACGCAGTCGTCACCCAAAGCGATCCCGATGCCTGCGTTGGCGCCGAGCAGGCAACGCTCACCGATCGAGATCACTTCGGTGCCCCCGCCGGACAGCGTGCCCATGATCGAGGCGCCACCGCCAACGTCGGAGTCACTGCCAACTACCACCCCAGCTGAGATGCGACCCTCGACCATGGAGGTGCCGATGGTGCCCGCGTTGAAGTTGACGAAGCCTTCGTGCATGACGGTCGTGCCCTCGGCCAAATGGGCGCCAAGCCGGACCCGGTCAGCATCGGCGATGCGTACGCCAGTGGGCAGCACGTAGTCGACCATTCGCGGGAACTTGTCCACGCCAAAGACGGTGAGATGAACCCCCCGGGCGCGCATTCGGATGCGGACCTCTTCGAAGCCTTCGAGGGCGCACGGACCGGCCGACGTCCACACGACGTTCGGTAGCGAGCTGAAGATGCCGGTCATGTTGAGGTCACGTGGCCTGACCAGCCGATGGCTGAGCAGGTGCAGTCTCAGGTAGGCGTCGGACGTGCCGGAGGGTGGCGCGACCAGATCGATCTCTACCAGGACAACCTCGGTGCGGACGCTACGAGTGTCGTCGTCGACCACCGCCGAGATGAGCGCAGGGGGTGCCGCACTGTCGTCCGCGACGCCCAGCCGAGGCGCGGGGAAGTAGGTGTCCAATACCTGACCCGAGGCGTGAATCGAGGCGAGGCCCCACCCCCAGGCAGGCCGACGCGGGGCAGCAGCGACGTCAGTCATGGGCCGAGCCTACCGACGCTGTAACGTGCCGCTCGTGTCTGCGCCTCTTGACCTGGCCGGTGATGTTGTCGATCTGTTACGGGCATTGATCGACATCGAGTCGGTCAGCGGCAACGAAGCAGAGATCGCCGATCGGGTGGAGGAGGCGCTCCGGCCGTACGACCACTTGACTGTGCTGCGCGACGGAAATGTGGTCCTCGCTCGCACCGAACTCAACCGGTCTGAGCGCGTGGTGATCGCCGGCCACCTCGATACGGTGCCCGTGGCTGGCAACCTGCCGTCGTGGACGACGCAGGACGGCAACGGCCGGGAGATCATCTGGGGTCGCGGGGCGTGCGACATGAAGGCGGGCGTCGCAGTCCAGTTGTCGGTCGCCGCGGCGCTAGCACGGCCGGAGCGCGACATCACCTGGGTGTTCTACGACAACGAGGAGGTCGAGGCGTATCGCAACGGTCTGGGGCGGATAGCCGGGGAGCATCCCGAGCTTCTGCAAGGCAGCTTCGCGGTGCTGTGTGAACCAACCAGTGCCCGAATCGAGGGCGGGTGCCAGGGGACCATGCTGCTTCAGGTGACGCTGACCGGAGTAGCCGCCCATTCGGCGCGGGCCTGGATGGGTCACAACGCGATCCACGACGCCGGCGGCGTACTGCAGCGCCTGGCGTCATACCAGCCCGAACAGATCGAGGTCGACGGGCTGACTTACCACGAAGGGCTGAACGCAGTCGGGATCACCGGCGGAATCGCCGGCAATATCATCCCGGACCGCTGCGTTGTCGAGGTCAACTACCGATTCGCCCCCGACAAGTCCGCTGCTCAGGCCGAGGCCTACGTACGAGAAATCCTCGCCGGCTATTCCGTCCAGGTCCTTGATGTCGCCGCCGGTGCCCGACCCGGCCTCGACCAGCCGGCTGCCGCCGAATTTCTCCGCGCGGTCGGCGGTCAGGCTAGTGCGAAACTGGGATGGACCGATGTCGCACGCTTCAGCTCAATGGGCATCCCTGCAGTTAATTTCGGACCGGGCGATGCCACCAAGGCCCACGCCGACGACGAGTTCTGCCCAGCTGAGGACGTCATCGCCTGCCGCAATGCGCTGCTGCGTTGGCTGAGTTGATGGGCGCGGAGAGAAAAGTGGCCTGATGGAAGAACCCGAGCACTGGTGGGTGGAGGGCGCCGTGGTCCGCGGCGAGCGGACCGCAACGCACACCACAGATGACCAGCGGCTCCTGGAGAGTCGCGGTACCACCGGCTGGGTGCACACCGATCCGTGGCGGGTACTGCGCATCCAGTCCGAATTCATCGACGGGTTTGGCACCCTTGCAGAGCTGGGCCCGGCAGTCAGCGTCTTCGGATCTGCCCGTACGCCGCGTGATGCCCCGCTGTATGCCACCGCCGAGCGGCTCGGCGCTCAGCTCGTACGCGCCGGCCTCGCCGTCATCACGGGAGGTGGCCCAGGCATCATGGAGGCCGCCAACAAAGGTGCGGCGGAGGCGGGCGGAGTTTCGGTGGGCCTGGGCATTGAGCTGCCGTTCGAGTCTGGCCTCAACCCCTACGTCAACCTCGGCATCAACTTCCGCTACTTCTTCGCGCGCAAAACCATGTTCGTCAAGTACGCCCAAGGCTTTGTCGTGCTGCCAGGCGGCTTCGGCACCTTGGATGAGCTGTTCGAGGCGCTGACGTTGGTACAGACCCACAAGGTCACTCAATTCCCGGTGGTGTTGCTTGACTCTGAGTACTGGATAGGGCTGGTGGAATGGTTGCGAACCGTCGCACTCGGTCGGGGAACCATCTCGGCCACCGATCTCGAGACCTTCACCGTCACAGATGACATGGACGAAGCGGTGAACCTGATGCTGGCGAGTCAGTCGGCGATCCTTTCGCCGCGTCGTCCCGAGTAGCCGTGTTTGATTCAAACTTGTCAGACTCCCAGCGTGCTATAGCACGCTGAGAGTCTGACAAGTCGGTATCGCGCGATCAGGGTTTCATCAACATTGCGGTGTGCCGACAGCCCTTGCGAGGCGTGACAGCATTCACCCATGGAGTGGTTGATCGCTGTCGTCGCCGTCGCCGCACTGGGCGTCGCGGCAATGGCCGCCGCTGGAGGGATGGGACAGATGAGCAGGGACCCCGTGTACGACACCTACCGGCAGGACCTGCCAACAGGTGGAGCCCTCACGGCGGAAGAGCTGAAAAGCATTCGATTCGGGGTGACCCTGCGCGGCTATGCGATGGCTCAGGTCGATGACCTGCTCGATCGGCTCGCCCTCGAGATTGCCGAACGTGACGCACTGATCGCAGAGCTGGCCGAAGGTGCAACCGTCTCGCAACGACGCTTGGAGTCAACCACCTCAGCGCGAGCGGCAGAGCACACGATTCTTCCCGTGGATTCCGCCGAGTCAGGGGGTGGCTTCGCAGCGCCGGAGCTCCCGCCGGCAGGG
Source organism: Propionibacteriaceae bacterium (assembly GCA_036380335.1). Classification (GTDB taxonomy): domain Bacteria; phylum Actinomycetota; class Actinomycetes; order Propionibacteriales; family Propionibacteriaceae; genus Microlunatus. The sequence goes on from DASVEX010000218.1 coordinate 3,747, forward strand.
GCGGACGACGGCCAGCAACCTCGGTGGCGGCACTAGGTGAGTATCCGGCTCGAGGTGTCAGCCGTGGTGGAGGCTTCGGTGGACGCGGCCTGGGAGGTGCTCATCGACTGGGCTGGGCAGTCCCGCTGGATTCCGCTCACGACGGTGAAAGTGACCAATGACCGAAGCGTTGGGCTTGGCGCGCGGGTTGAGGCGCTGTCTGGTGTCTGGGTCGGCCGGATTCCGGTGGGGTTGCTGGACCGCTTCATTGTGACCGGCTGGTCGCCACCCGCGGACGGAACAGCCCAGCTGGAGATCTTGCACCTCGGCCCCTATTTCACCGGAGAGGGCGTATTTCGGTTAACCGGGCACAACGGCAAGACCACGGTCTCGTGCATCGAAGTATTTTCGCTGCCCGGCGGGAGAGCCGTCGAGTGGCTGGCGCGGCTCGCGCTGCCGGTCATGCGGGCTGGTTTTGTCAGCTCCCTGCGGGCGTTTGGAGCGATAGCCGAGGCGCGATGATCACTGCCGCCGCGCCTGGCCCCGACGGATTGTTGCGCTGTCCTTGGGCACTGTCGGCCCCGGAATATCTCGCCTATCACGACGACGAGTGGGGTAAGCCGGTCAGCAGCGTGCAGGGACTTTATGAGCGCATGACCCTGGAGGCATTCCAGTCCGGCTTGTCCTGGATCACCATCCTCCGCAAGCGGGAGAACTTCCGGCGAGCCTTTGCGGGCTTTCAGCCAGAGCTGGTCGCCGCCTTCGGCGAGAATGACCTCGTACGACTGCTGAGCGACCCGGGCATCGTCCGTAACCGCTCCAAGATCACCGCAGCCATCGACAACGCTCGCTTGGTTGTCGATCTTGGTCCGAGGTACGCCGATCTTATTCTCGGCTATCGCGTGATCGGCCGTCCACGACCGGGTGCTGGTGAGTGGCGCGCGACCTCCCCGGAGTCAGGTGCGCTCGCGAAGGAGCTCAAGGCCCTGGGTTTCCGCTTTTTCGGCCCGACAACGGCGTACGCGATGATGCAGGCCGTCGGCCTGATCGACGACCATGTGGCCGGGTGCTTCGCGCCACCGCCAGCTTGGCCCGACTGAATCCCGCTGAAGGATCCGTCTTCAGCCAGCACCCGAGGATGGTAGGACTAGGTGATACGGAATAATTGACTCGGCACGTTTGCCAGATCACTACAGGATGAGGATGCGCGATGGCAGCAATGAAACCGCGGACGGGTGACGGCCCTATGGAAGTGACCAAAGAGGGACGTGGGATCGTCATGCGGGTTCCGCTCGAGGGTGGCGGTCGGCTCGTCGTGGAACTCAACGCCGATGAGGCGGCCGAGCTTGCGGGCGCACTGAAAGAAGTCGTTGGATAGAGATCAACAGCTCATAGCGCAAAGGGACCTGGTCGCGGTGACTAGGTCTTTTTGCTTGTTTCGTGGCGACCAGCTACACGTCGCGGAAGGAGAACGACCACCATGCACCCGAACTGTGAGGCCGTCAACGACATCCTGCAAGCCGCAGGGCTGCCGGGTCGTGTTCGGATGCTCGACGAGGCAGTCAGCACCGCGCGCGCCGCGGCGGCATATCTCGGATGCCCGGTGGGCGCCATCGCCAACTCGTTGATCTTCGCGACCGATGGCGGGGCAGCGCTGTTGATCATGACCAGCGGTGCGCATCGGGTCGACATGATCAAAGTGGGCGAGCAGCTCGGGGTCGAGCTGCGCCGCGCTTCAGCCGACTTCGTACGCGAACACACGGGTCAGCCGATCGGCGGGGTGGCTCCCGTTGGTCATCCGCAACCCATTCCCACCATCATCGATCGCGCGTTGGCTGGCTTCGACCCGCTCTGGGCAGCAGGTGGCATTCCGCACGCGGTCTTCCCCTTGACCTACCGGGAACTCCTTCTGCTGACCGGCGGTAGGGAACTCAACGTCAGCTGAGTCGGGGGCGTGGGCTCACGAGGAAAACTGATTGAGGATCATGACAACTTCCTCGTCACTGAGCTGCCGGAAGTCCTGGTACGCGGCGCCGACCGCGATGAATGGTTCAGGAGCGGAGAGACAGACGACCAGATCTGCGACCGCCCGCACAGCCCGCACCGCCTGTCGTGCTCCCACGGGAACGGCGACGACAACGGCGGCCGGCCGGAGCACCCGGACAGCCGAGACTGCCGCCAGCATGGTCGAGCCGGTTGCCAGGCCGTCGTCGACAACAATGACGGTCGAATCCGCGATACGGAGGTCGCGGTACGGAAAGAGGCCGGCGCGACGCTCGAGCTCGCCCCGTTCGCGGTTGCGGGCGGCTTCGAACGCCTGGCTCGAGATACCTAGCCCATCGACGATCTCATCGTTGCGGAATTCGGATAGCTGACCATGGATCATCGCCAGGGCTCCCATCGCAAGCTCACTGCGGCCTGGGACGCCGATTTTGCGTACCAAGATCAGACCGAGCGGAGCGTGCAGATGGGCCGCCACTTTCGCTGCGACCGGTACACCGCCCCGCGGCAGCGCCAGAACGACCGGCCTCTCAAGCGCGGCCTCAGCAACCAGGGCCTCCGCGAGCAGCCGGCCTGCGACGCTGCGATCGGCGTAGCGGGCCGCTAACCTGCGCCGCCGCACCATCGCTTCAACCTCAGCTTTGGTGAACCTCACGTGCGCGGCGGTAGACCTCAACGGTCTCAGCGGCGATCTTGGACCAGTCGAACTCATCAATGCAGCGTTGTCGCCCGGCGAGCCCAAAGGCCCTCGCTTTGTCGGGGTCTCTGGTCACGGCATTGATTTTGGCTGCGAAGTCTTCCTCGAAGGCCGCAACCGCCGCCGGATCGTCGGCCTGCGCGGGGTCGTACGGCACCAAATAGCCGGTCACGCCGTCTACCACGACCTCGGGGATGCCGCCCACCGCGGTAGCGACAACTGCGGTCTCGGAGGCCATTGCTTCGAGATTGACGATGCCCAACGGCTCGTACACGGACGGGCAGGCGAACACAGTTGCGTGCGAGAGCACCTGGCGTACCTGTTGGCGCGGCAGCATTTCCTCGATCCACAAGACGTTCCCGCGAGTGGTCTGGAGATGGCCGAAAGCATCACCGATCTGCTGCGCGATCTCTGGCGTATCCGGCGCACCGGCGAGTAGTACGACTTGGGTGTCGGGATCGAACTTCTCTGCTGCTCGCACCAGATGAATCAGACCCTTCTGCCGAGTGATCCTGCCGACGAAGACGACGGACGGTTTATCAAGATCAATACCGAGCCCGGTAACGACGTCGGTGCCTGCATCAGGCTTGAATTCCTCGGTGTCAATGCCGTTCTTGACCACGTGCACCTTGTCGGGATCAAGATCGTTGTAGGACTCTAATGTGTCATTACGCATTCCGGCACTGACGGCGATCACTGCATCCGCCCCTTCGAAGGCGGTTTTCTCGGCCCACGACGAGAGCCGGTAGCCGCCACCGAGCTGCTCGGCCTTCCAGGGACGGTGCGGTTCCAGTGAGTGTGCTGAAACGACGTGCGGAATGTCGTGGAAGAGACCGGCAAGGTGGCCGGCCAGGTTGGCGTACCAGGTGTGTGAATGAACCAGGTCCACCTGAGGAATTGCTGCCACCATCGAGAGGTCGGCCCCAAACACCCGGAGCGCAGCGTTGGCTCCTTCCGGATAGTTCTCAGGGTGCGCGGTGGCGCCCTCGCGCGGCTCGCCCATGCATTGCACATCGACATCGATGAGCTTGCGCAACTGCGGCACGAGCTGGGCGACATGCACGCCAGCGCCACCGTAGATCGATGGTGGATACTCCCGGGTCAGCAACGAGATGGACAGTCGATCAGTATCTGCCAGGGCCATAGTTCGCATCGTTCCATAGCGCACGAGTTGTGACCACATGATGGCCGAGAACAGTGCCTCCCAGGGCAGGTATGGGCTAGGTTCAACTCATGCGTGCGCGTCCACGGGTTTTGGCGATCGTTCTGGCTGGTGGCGAAGGCAAACGGCTGATGCCGTTGACAATGGATCGGGCGAAGCCTGCGGTCCCGTTTGGTGGCACATACCGCTTGATCGACTTCGTCTTGTCGAATCTGGCGAACGCGGGCATGCGCCAGATTGCCGTCTTGACACAGTACAAGTCGCATTCGCTGGACAAGCACATCTCCTTGAGCTGGCGCATGTCGACCATGCTCGGGAACTACGTCACCCCGGTGCCAGCCCAGCAGCGCCTCGGGCCGCGGTGGTACCAGGGCAGTGCTGACGCGATCTATCAGTCGATGAATCTGATCGGTGATGAGGAACCGGACTACGTCGTCGTCTTCGGCGCGGACAACATCTATCGGATGGACGTATCCCAGATGCTCGACGCGCACATCGATGGCGGCCTCGGCTGCACGGTGGCTGGCATCCGGGTGCCGCGTAACCAGGCGAGCGCCTTCGGGGTGATCGATGCCGGGGCCGACAACAAGATCAAAGACTTCCTCGAAAAGCCGGCTGACCCACCAGGCCTGCCAGACGATCCAGAGGCTTCATTCGCCTCGATGGGCAATTACATCTTTTCCACCGACACGCTGATCGAGGCGCTTACCGCGGACGCAGAGGATGACAGCTCTCGTCACGACATGGGCGGCGACATCATCCCAAATTTCGTGAGTCGCGGCGAGGGGCTGGTGTACGACTTCACCGCGAACGAGGTCCCGGGCTCGACCGAGCGCGATAAGGCCTACTGGCGCGACGTTGGCACGCTCGATGCCTACCACGAAGCGCACATGGATTTGGTTTCGGTTGACCCGGTGTTCAACCTCTACAACTTGGATTGGCCGATCTGGACCTACCCAGTGCAGATGCCTGGCGCCAAGTTCACCCTCAAAGGCGTCGCGCTGGACTCGATCGTGAGTCCCGGTTGCGTCGTGTCAGGCGGCTCGATCGAGAGTTCGGTTCTCTCGCCCAACGTTGCAGTCAGCGAGGGCGCCAAAGTCGATAATTCAGTGATCTTGTCACACGTGACCATCGGTCATAACGCCGTGGTCCATCGTGCGATCTTGGACAAGAACGTCGTCGTGCCAGATGGCGCAAAGGTGGGGGTTGACCCCGAAGCTGATGAAGCCCGCGGCTTCTCCGTCTCCGAAGGTGGTATCACGGTGGTCGGCAAGGGCGTCACCGTCTCGCCGACATGAACCCGCCTGCCTCAGCGGCGGGGGCCCAGGAGGCAGGCAAACCTGAGGGTGCAACATTCGGGGTCGACGCTCCCATGGTTCCTCTCGCACTGGGCGGAACTGCCCTCCTCCTGGTGATCGTTGGCATTGTGCTGATGATCACTAATGGCCTGGTGGCCGGTCTAGTGGCGGTGATCTTCGGTTTGTTCTTTGGGCTCTGTGTGTTCAGCTACCTCTATACGACGTTGTACGGCAAGTTTGTCTGGTGGTCCGACCTGCTCGACGATGCGGCGCTGAAGGGCAACGAATGCGCAGTCGATCTTGGCTGCGGCCGTGGCGCAGTCTTGGTCAGCCTTGCCAAACGGCTGACCAGGGGCCGGGTCTCAGGCATCGACCTGTGGCGTAGCCGTGACCAGTCCGGCAACGACATCGAGGCCACCAAACATAATGCGCGAGCCTGCGGCGTGGAGGATCGCGTCGAACTCAACACCGGAAACATCACGACGTTGCCTTATGACGACGGACAATTCGATCTTGTCGTCTCCAGTCTTGCCATCCACAACCTGAAGGCTCGCGAAGATCGACGGCAAGCGATCACCGAAGCAGTTCGAGTACTCGAACCGGGTGGCAAGATCATCATTGCTGATATCAGCCACGCCGAGGATTACGCGGACTGGCTCACCGAGGCTGGCATGGAGTCGGTAGCACTGCAGGACCTGGGCGTACGAGGCTGGTGGGGCGGGCCCTGGATGCCGACCAGCGCAGTTACCGCTATTCGCCCAGGACGATCAAGCGCTCTAGGGCACTAGCTTCGCATCCGACTGCGCACTGCGACAGGCACGGCGCACAGATTGGTGATCATCGCTTGACGGCGACCAGCAGCCCATCGCCAACCGGGAGTAGCGAGGCCACGAGATCCTCGTTGTCCTTTACGGCGTCGAGAGCGTTACGGATTGCCTCGGTTTCGGCATCGATGTTGCTGCCGTCTGCCGTACGGTCATGCCACAGTGCGTTGTCGACTGCGAGTACGCCGCCGCTTCGGAGCAGCCGCAGACTCTCCTCGATGTACTCGGCGTACTCCGCCTTGTCCGCGTCAACGAACACCATGTCGTAGGCGCCGTCACTGAGCCGCGGCAGCACGCCGAGCGCGGGACCGGAGATCAACCGAAAGCGCTGCGTCGGTATGCCGACAGCCAAGAACGCCTGACGGGCGGCCTGTTGATGCTCAGGCTCAATGTCGACACTGGTCAACACGCCGTCTGGCTGCATCCCCGCGAACAGAGCCAGACCCGAGACCCCTGATCCGGTGCCGACCTCAACGACAGTCCTCGCTTGCACCACTTTGGCGAGGAACGTCAGTGCGGTAGCCGATCCCCGGCCAATCGGCGCCACTCCGAGTTGCTCGGCTTTGTCGCGAGCCTGCGCCGCCTGTTCCGACTCACCGACGTAATTCTCAGCAAACGCCCACGATCCGGGCTTGGGTGCGGCTTTGGGTGAGGTCTTGCCACCGAAGAAATTCACGAATCCGAGCCTATCGAAACGGCCCTGCTGCGAACCCTACGATGGCGGCATGAGCCATACCGTCGTCGCCGAACTCGTCGCGGCCGTGATGAAGGTCGAGGTGCAGGTCGGCCAGATAGTGGCGGCCGACGACCCTGTGGTGATCTTGGAGTCGATGAAGATGGAGATTCCGGTCCTCGCCGACGTTGCTGGCTCGGTTTTGGAGGTCGTTGTCGCTGCGGGCGATGTGGTCAATGACGGTGACCCACTGGTGGTGATCAAGGTCAACAACCGCTAGCGCGTCCTTGACGCTTTTGCGGCAGGGAAGGGTTCAGGGTGCCTCGCTAAGATGACGGGCATGTCCATGTCACCTTCTGGACCACCTTTTGGCCGGCTGCTGACGGCGATGGTGACCCCGTTCGATGTGGACGGATCCTTGGACCTCGACGCAGCGGCCGGACTCGCAAGCTATCTCGTCGATGAGCTTGGCAATGACGGACTGGTGATCAGCGGTACCACCGGAGAAGGCCCGACGACTTCAGACGCAGAGAAGGCGGATCTGTTACGCGTCGTGCTTGATGCGGTCGGTGATCGGGCGAGGATCGTTGCCGGAGTCGGCACGTTCAATACTGAGCACAGCCTGGAGCTGGCCGCGACCGCAGCCAAGGTCGGTGCACACGGCCTGCTCGTCGTGACCCCGTACTACTCCAAACCCCCACAGGCTGGCATCGCGGAGCATTTCCGGCGGATCGCGGAGGCCACCGAGGTGCCGGTCATGCTGTACGACATTCCGGGTCGCTCGGCGATCGCGATTGCCACAGACACCATGCTGCGGCTGGCCGAACATCCGCGGATTGTGGCGGTCAAGGATGCTAAAGGCGATCTGACGGCGTCCGCGCGCGTCATCGCCCAAACTGACCTCGCCTACTATTCCGGCGACGATGCGATGACCTTGCCACTGCTGTCCGTTGGCGCCGTAGGCGTGGTCGGCACCTCGACGCACTTCAGTGCCGTCGGTACCAAGCAGCTGATCGAGGCCTATCTGGACGGCGAGATTGCTACGGCACTTCGTTTGCATCAGCAGCTGCTGCCTATCTATACGGGCATCTTTGCCACTCAGGGCTGCATCCTGGTCAAGGCTGGGCTCAGGTTGCAAGGCCGCGACGTGGGAGGTTTGAGGTCGCCATTGATCGAGGCCACCCCGGCTGAGGTCGAGGGCCTGCGCTCCGCTCTGGCCGCTGCTGGCCTGCCGACCGGCGAAGTGGTCTCGACTGACTAAGCACTTCTGGATGCATGTGATGCGGCGCGATACTGGAACGTGGCCTGGCCTCGCAGCGTTGGCACAGTGTGAGGAAGGACACGGTCGTGCACAGCCTATTGACAGGGTTCATTCAGGGCATTGCCAGGATGGCAGGCAACAATAAGGCGTTCAGGATGAACCTGCTTGGTCGTGCCGAACACCATAGGGAGGTCGAACTCATGGCGGAGTGGCCCGCCCCTGATCCCCAGGCCTGGCAGCCCCCTGCTTCCGCGACTTCCCAGGCTGATCTGGCCGCGTGGACGCCACCAACGTGGGAAGAGCTGGTTCGTGATCATGGTGCGCGGGTCTACCGCCTGGCCTATCGGCTCACCGGCAACCCTCATGACGCCGAGGATCTCACCCAGGACGTCTTCGTCCGTGTGTTCCGCTCGCTGCACCGGTTCCAGCCTGGGACGTTCGAAGGCTGGCTGCATCGGATTACGACCAACCTGTTCCTCGACGGTGCGCGGCGTCGGCAGAAAATCCGTTTCGACGGTCTGGCCGATGGTTCCGCCGAACGCCTGCCGAGTTCTTGGCCGAATCCATCCGACCAACTGGCTGATGCCGATCTCGACCACGATGTCGCTGCTGCTCTCTCCGCGTTGCCACCTGAATTTCGTGCCGCCGTCGTGCTGTGCGACATAGAGGGCCTGAGCTACGAGGAGATCAGCCAGGTTCTTGACATCAAGATCGGAACCGTCAGGAGCCGGATACACCGCGGCCGGGCTCAATTGCGCAATGCGCTCGCGCATCGCCGACCGACCGGGGAACGGCTGCGATATTTGGGGGTTGAGGTCGAGGCCGGCAAGATATCCGGCAGTACGACCTCCACGTTGACACGTCTGGAGCCTGTGAGGTCGGCGTGAGGAAGGCGCCGTGCGCTGAGCTCGCCGAATTGCGATCAGCGTTCGTGGACGGGGCCCTGAGCAGCAGCGATCGCGATCGTCTTCTTCGCCACCTTGTCGACTGCACCGATTGTCGACGCGATATCGAGGATCTCCGCGGGGTACGCCAGCTCCTCAACCAGACCAAGACTGAGCCGGGCGCGACGCCGACCGATCTCTCTCTGCGACTGGTCTCGATAGCCGGTGCGGAATCGGTTGCCCCGTTGTGGACCAGGCCCTTCCGGCGTACCCCCGCAACGCGCACCTCACTTACCGACGGCTTGCCGAGCCGCCGCCGTACGGTCAAATTGCGCGCCACCGCTGCCGGAGTGGCCGTCGGAGCGACTGTCACGGCCATGGGGGTTGTGGGGTACGCCGCAGCGCCTAGCTTGGCGACAATCGCTGATCCAACGAGCGAGGCGCAGGCAGCGTTCTCCTCCTCGTTGGGACAGTTTCCGCTCGCCAGCGATGCGCTCAATGCCGTGATGATGGCTGACTCGAGCGGGTTGACGACCAGCTCGTCGCCGCCGCTGCAGGGTCCCATCCCCCCGACCGGGCCGACGCTGACCGCGGCGGAGGCGCAGGCGGCGATGCAGCGAGCCGCTCACGCCGCTCATTCCGTCAGCTACTCGGGCAGCCAGTCGTTTTTGGCGTATCGGAACTCACGTGTCATCGTCGCGCAGATTCAGGTGGACGCGCGAGCCGGTCAGGGTAGTCAGGTCATGGTCAAGAGTCAGACCGGTCAGCAGCTGCTGAAGGGATTCACCCCAGCGATGGTCTCTTCACGGGTGGTCGACGAAGAGCTGCTCGGTCTACTTGAACGCAATTACCAGCTCAGCGCCACAAGTGGTGCGAGCGTGGCGGGACGCAGCGCGACACTGGTGACAGCAACCCGTGATGGCAGCTATCCCGCAGCAGCCCGCTGGTGGGTCGACGACGCCACGGGCATTGTGCTCTGGCAGGAGACCTACGACGAGAATGGATCAGTCGACCTGTCGTACGGGTTTACCTCGGTCTCCGTCAGTCGCCGAGACAGCATCCTGGCGCATCTGCCGCCGCGATTGGCGGTGCCACGGACCAATACCTCGCTAACCATCTCATCGGCAGCAGAACTCGGTGCCTCAGGATGGTCGTCTCCCCGCAAGCTGGCCGGCCTCTCGCTGGTCAAGCTGCGCAGCGACCGAGCCGACAACCCCGACGCCCTGCACCTGATCTATAGCGACGGCCTGACCACCGTCAGTGTGTTCGAACAGCGCGGTCAACTGACCATCGCGCCGCAAGGTTCACAGTGGGACGCTTCCATGGCGGCCCACGTACGGCATGGCGCCTCCGATGTCGCGACATGGCAGTCCGATGATCTTGTTTTCACGGTCGTCACAGACGGCACTGAAGGAGCGCTCGCCGACGTCGTCGGGTCACTGCCTCATGACGAGGGGGCAATGCCGACTACGCTTGGCCGCATCAAGACTGGATGGGCGAGGATTCTCTCCGATGTGAAGGGTTAAGTCGTGGTGGATGAGAACCGTCCCACGGGTGAAGCTGCAGCCGAACCCTCGGACTCTCGCTACTTTGGTCCCTTTGCCGAGCCACCGCGAACAGCTCCAAACTCCGAGGCCTCCTACGATCCCATTCCAACCTTTGGCTCAGTGAGATGGCCGCCGCCAAGTGGCGAGCCGATGCAAGCTGCGGGCCCGCCTGGCGGCGCCCCCTCTTCGGCGGCGACGGCGATCCTGCCCTCGGGGCGTACGGGTCGCCGTCCACGTTCGGGGTCAGTGATCGCGGTAGCTGCTGTCACGGCACTCGTGATCGGTGCGGCTGCCGGTTTTGGTGGCGCTCTTCTCGCTCGCCAGACCACCCCCTCCGCTGCTTCTACAGCTAATCCTTCGGCACCAACCCTGCCCGGCGTAACCCGTGGGCCGGTGCCGCCACCGCCAACGAGTGCCAACACTGTTGAGATTGCCAAGCGGGTGCTGCCGGCAACGGTGATGATCCAGGTCGGGCGTGGTACCGGGTCCGGCTTCCTGATCGATCGGGAGGGTCGCATCGTGACCAACAATCACGTGGTTGCCGGTGTGGCCGACGGATCGAGGATTCGAGTCGTCTATTCCGATGGCCGCCGAGTCAACGCCGTGCTGGTCGGTCGGAGCCCTTCCTACGACATCGCGGTGATCAAGGCGAGTGGGGCCGCCTCGGTGCAGCCCATCGACCTGGGTGATTCAGACCAGGTTCAGGTCGGCGAGCCGGTGATCGCCGTCGGCTCCCCCCTCGGCCTGGCCGGCACGGTCACAGAGGGCATCGTCTCCGCACGGAATCGTCCGGTGGTGGTAAGCGAAAGCAGCGACGCGGACGCACCCACCGCGTACATCAATGCCATTCAAACCGATGCTCCGATCAATCCTGGTAGTTCGGGCGGTCCGCTCGTCGATGCGGGCGCCCGAGTGATCGGGGTGAACTCGGCGATCTTGACCTTCGGAGCCAGCCCCAACATCGGGCTCGGCTTCGCGATCCCGATCAACCAGGTCGCAACCATCGCCAACCTGTTGATCAAGAACGGCAAGGCGACGTATCCGGTGATCGGCGCCAGCGTGCAAGATGGTGCCGTGGGTGTCGAGTTGAGTGCTATCGACCCGGGAGGCCCGGCCAGCAAGGCTGGTCTGCGCGTCAAGGACTTGATCACCAGCGTCGATGGCCATCACGTCGACACCATGCAAGAGCTGATTGTCGATATCCGTACCAGGCGACCGGGCGATGTGGTGGTGCTGGACTACGCTCGCGGCTCGACGCGTAGTCAGGCCCGCGTCACCCTGGGTGGCAGGGAGGGCTGAGCATGACTCCGCTACTCCTGGACATCAACGCGCCCGAGTTCGTGCTGCTGCTGGTCATCGCGATCATCTTGTTCGGGCCGGAACGCTTGCCTGATCTTGCCCGCAAGGCAGCTCGGCTCTTGCGCTACCTGAGGGCCGTGGCCGGCAACGCCCAGCAGCAGCTGAGCAAGGAACTGGGCCCGGAGTTCGAGAACGTCGATTTTCGCGACCTGAACCCCAAGGCCTTCGTGCAGAAGCACTTGCTCGATGACGTGGAGCCGATCATCGCTGATGTGAAGTCTCAGGTGGCCGACGTCGGCAAAACGATCAACAACTCCTCGGGAGAGGTCGCCGAAGCGATCAATTCCAGCAATGATCACAGTCCTGGTGGCCCGCAGGACGTCATGGATGGGGCCAGCCGTTCCCGGACCCTGACGCCTTTCGATCTTGAGGCGACATAATCGAGGCTTGCTGCTCGCGCATCGCGCGCTGTGGATCCGCCTACTTCGTCGTCGTTCGCAGAGGGAAAAGCACCTCCGCTCTCTCCTCCTCAGCACGGCGGGCGCGCGATCACCGACGCTCGCAGCTAACGGCTGGCGGGTGCGATACCGAAGCTAACGGCTGGCGGGTGTGATGCCGAGTTGCTTGCCAAGGAGCTTACGGCCGCGCTTGGCAAGGGTTTCAGCCAATTCGCCAAGGGCACGGCCGGCGGGCTGGTCCGGGGCGGTCTCGACCAGCGGCACGCCAGCGTCACCGGCAGCACGTAGCTGCGGGTCGAGTGGTATCTGGGCGAGCAGCGGCACCGCGTAACCGAGCCGGGTACTCAGCGTTTGAGCTACGTCGTCGCCGCCACCGGTACCGAAGACGTCGTAGTTATGTTCCTGGCCGCAGTGCGGGCAGGTGACCGCCAGGTAGGACATGTTCTCGACGACACCAAGGACGTGTTGGTTCATCATTGATGCCATCGTGCCGGCGCGCTCAGCCACTTCCGAGGCAGCGGCCTGCGGTGTGGTGACGACCAGTACTTCAGCGTTGGGCAACTTTTGGCCGAGCGAGATGGCCACATCGCCAGTGCCTGGTGGCAGATCAATGAGGAGGTAGTCCAGGTCGCCCCAATAGACGTCAGCGAGCATCTGGGTGAGGGCCCGGTCCAGAATTGGACCGCGCCACGCAACGACCTGGTCGCGGCGCGGCTTGAGCATGCCGATGGAGATCACCTTGAGGCCGCGGGCCGGGACCGGCATGATCATGTCCTCGACAGCGGTGGGCCGCGAGTCGGCGATGCCGAGCATGGCGGGCACCGAGTGACCATAGATATCTGCATCAAGGACGCCGACTTTGCGCCCTGCGGCCGCGAGCGCTCTCGCAAGGTTCACTGTGACCGATGACTTTCCGACGCCGCCCTTGCCGGAGGCCACGGCGATGACCTCGGTAAGGGAATCTGCCCTCGCGAACGGAATCTCTCGGTCCGCCTGTCCACCTTTGAGCACATCCCGCAACGCCGCGCGCTGCTCGTCGGACATCACGCCCAGGTCGACCTCCACCGCCGTCACACCGGGCACGGCACCAACCGCGGCGGTTACATCGCGGCGCAG